>NZ_JANSIF010000007.1:0-78969 GCF_047461935.1 Synechococcus sp. R55.4
TTTGCTTCTTTCCCAATGTTAACTCTCTCTTCTGTCTGTAAAAAAGCCAATATCTTCTGCCATTTGTTTTCATCTAAGAAAACCAACTTCATCCTCTTTCCTCTATAAATTATTCTCTCTATCCTAACATAAGATCAACACGACCTAGCATCATGAATGGATTTGGCTAGGTGGTGATTCTTGACTAGGTTCTTCACCTGCAAGTCTTCATACGCCACAACATCGTGAGATGCCACCACGCACCGGGCCTGCTTGATTGCCCAGTCTCTACGCTGGCGCTGGACCTTCAGGTGTACTTTGCCTAGTCGTTTTCTTTGTTGGTGGTGGTTCTGGGATTGGGATTTTGCCCCTTTCCTGAACTTCCGACTTAATCTGCGCTGGTGCTGCTTTAACCTCCTTTCGCTGCGTCTGAGAAACTTTGGACACTCCAGCTTGTTGCCGTGCTGGTCAGTGTAAAAACTCGCCAAGCCCAAATCAATGCCAATCACGCCACCGGTGTACCTGCCAGGTTCCTTGCGCTCGACGTCCAAGCAAAACTGGGCGTAATACCCGTCTGCTCGACGTATCACCCGCACCCGACTGATCTTGGATTCAAGAATCAACCGCCTTGCCTCTCCGTTGCAGTACAAGGCAAATGTTCCTGCGTTGAAGCCGTCGGTGAACGTGATGGACATGCCGTCAGGAGACAGCTTCCAGCCGGACAGCTTGTACTCGACCGACCGACAGTTCTTCTTGAACTGCGGATAGCCTTTCCTTGGCTCTTTGTTCTTGCAACGGCGGTAGAAGTTGGAGAGGGCAGACCAAGCTCTTTCGGCACTAGCTTGACGGGCGGCAGAATTGAGCTGGCGGGCGAAGGGGAACTCTTTGGCCAAGTCCTTGCAGAGGGAATACAGAACCGCTTTGGTCGCGCCCCGGTTATCCATCCAGTACCGCAGACACTTGTTTTGCACAAACTGCGTAGTGCGAATGGCTTCATCCAGAGCTTGGTACTGCTCTGCTGTGCCGTATGTTCTCAAAGAAATCGAGGGATATTACATCTCTGGGTACGGCTCGGGCGGTGATCGACCAGACAAGAAGCTGGAACTGGTGCCCGGTGCTGTCGAGGAAGCCCATAGATATCTCGCTGGACAGCCAGAGACGAGAGAACGCTTTGAGCGTGTCAGCGACCTCGTGGAGGGCTTTGAGTCGCCCTATGGTCTAGAATTGCTGGCTACTGTCCACTGGATCGTGACTCGTGGGCACCCTTCTACGACGGCAGAGTTGGTGGAAAGCTTCTACGCCTGGGGAGATAGAAAACAACAATTCAGTAGCAAACAGATCCTGCTTGCCGCTCGAGTTTTGGCAGAGAAGGGGTGGTTCAAGGCACTTCCAACAGAGCCGCTTGCGGCCAGCCGAAGCCAGTTCGAAACACGGCCCTAGCGCTCTGCACTACTTCCGGTCTGGAACCTGCGAACACGACTACCCCTTGCCTGCAGCAAGTACCTACTCATAAATCCAGCTTTGGGCAACCGGTGTCCAGCTCACCAATTCCGACTCATCGAACCAAAGGGCGATCTCCCGCTGCGCGGTTTCAACTCCATCGGAGCCGTGAATGAGGTTGCGGCCAATGTCGATGCCAAAATCGCCGCGAATGGTGCCCGGTTCTGCCTCCAGGGGGTTGGTCTTGCCGATGAGCTTACGGGCGGCAGCAATCACCCCTTTGCCCTGCCAGACCATAGCCACCACCGGCCCCGAGGTAATGAACTTCACCAAACTGTGGAAGAAGGGGCGCTCCTTGTGTTCGGCGTAATGGGCTTCCGCCAGCTCTTGGCTCACTTGCACCAGCTTCAGGCCCACCAATTGGTAGCCCCGGCTCTCCAGGCGCTGGATGATGGTGCCCACCAGCCCCCGCTGCACGCCGTCTGGCTTGATGGCAATAAAGGTGCGCTCCATGGGATCTCCCCTCGTTTTACAGATCTTCACCGCTATCCTTGTACCGGATCGGGGATCCCGAGCGCAAGGGAGCAAAATTAGCGCTTTTTACGCGCCCACCACTGCCAAGGTCAGGAAGGCAGCCCCCACCACTGTAATCGCCCAGCCGGCCCAGCGAGTTAAGCCAGGGATCCGCAACCCCCAGCGTTCTGCTGCCCAAAGGGCCAGGAGAGCTACCCCATACTGGACGGTGCTCAACCCCAGTAGATATCCCACCCAAGGCATGGGTTGGGCGCCGATAATGGTTTCGGCGTAGGCATAGCCATGGAATAGCCCCGCCAGGGATCCCCCTATTAGCAAGAGCCAACTTGGGATCTGCCGCGGTTGCACCAGCAGCAAGCCGAAGAGAACCACGGAAGAGGCAATGGCCAGCTCCGTCAGTCCCAGGGGATCCCAGCCGGCCAGGTGGATCCCAGTGCCCACCAGACCCGCTAGCACAAAGCCCAGCGGGATCCCGTAGCGCCAGGGCTGCCCCGCCGCCACAAGACCGATGGCCACGACGAAGGCCAGGTGATCCAAGCCAATGACAGGGTGAGCCAGCCCGGAGAGAAATCCCTCCCAGGCCGTTGCAGGCAGTTTCCCTCCCAGGGCGTGGTGGGCAAAAGCCGGCGAAAAAAACCCCGTAACTGCCAGTGCACCCCCAGCAGCGGCAAAGCTGGGGATCCCTTCCTTCCGCCACCGCCCAAGCGGCGATGGGACTTGCTGCCACAGCCAAGACATGCTTTTGGACCTCCCTGAGTTCTCTCAATAGCTGCCCAGATCTCCCAGTCTAGGGGCGCTCTCTGTACCCTTGCAGATTTTCCGGCTCAAACTGGCGCAAAATCCGCGTGGCTTCGCGGAGGCGGGTTTCGTTCTCTTCTTCCACAATGAGCACGTACTTGCCCGCAGCGAGGCGGTTGCGGTAAGCCAAAGCATCGCCGGAGCCACCAGACAAGCCCACTCCGCCGCCGACGAAAAAGCTGCCCATGGCCCCGCCCATCGCGCCCAATAGGCCGCCGATCAGGTGGTTGCCTATAGGTCCCGCCCAGGCAAAGGTATCCAAACCACTCAAAACGCTGAACCCCACCCCGGCCAAAAAGCCAAAGGGCACCAACCAAATGGCCAGGCGCCGCATCTGACGGCGGGCCGCTTGGGCCGGGTCAATCAGCCCAAACTCGTCGGCACTCTTGTAGCCTCGCCCCAGCAGATGCAATCGCTCCAGGGAAAAGCCGGCTTGTTCCAGGGCGCTGTAGGCCGCCTCAGCGGCTATGCGATCCGGCAGTACCGCGATTAAATAGCTCATGGACCCGGGGATCTAATCCGTTCCACATCTTATTGTCTGCCAAGTTTGAGCGAGGATCCCTGTGACCCAGTCTGGCTCCACTAGCGCTCCATCTACTAGCCTCTACCAGCGCTTTTACGAAGTGGTGCGGCGGATCCCGCCGGGCCGAGTGGCCACCTATGGGCAGGTGGCGCGGGTTGCCGGTTACCCCGGCTATGCTCGCCAGGTGGGCTATGCTTTGTTTCGCCTGCAAGGCCAAAACACCGACATCCCTTGGCACCGGGTGATCAACGCCCAGGGCTGCATTTCCTACTCCCCTTTTCGCCTGGGCTACGACGACCTGCAGAAAGCGCTGCTGCAAGCCGAAGGGATCCACTTCGACGCCGAGGGCCAGGTGGACTTGCAACAATTTGGCTGGGATCCAGGGGAAGTTTAACCTAGGCTTGACCTAACCTTAAACAGGTCATAGCGAAACCCCAATCCCAGCCTTGGTAACGTGAACGCGGATGCGTCCTCTCTTGTGGATGGAGTGAAGGAATTGTCATGAAACCAGCTTGCCGTGCTCGAGGGTCTGCCCCTGCCAAGAGATGGCTCCCGGATTGGCTGAACCCTCTGGCCAGGTCCCTGTGGGTCGGGTTGTGGTGTTTGGTGCTGAGCCTGGCCAGCGCCTGCGGTAGCAGCAGCTCGGTTCCCCCAACCGGCGGAGGGGCTGGGTTTATCGCCTCGGATCCCAATGTGGCTCTCTCGACTCAGCCGCCCGCTTTTACCCTGCAAATCCTACATGCCAGCGACTTGGAAGCCTCGATCGCTGCCGTACAAGATGCGCCGCGCTTCTCGGCGGTGGTGAACGCTCTGCGCCCCCAATTCCCAAATACGGTGGTGCTCTCCAGTGGGGACAACTATATCCCCAGCCCCTTCTACAACGCCAGCACGGATCGGTCTCTGCAAGGCCGTTACAACCTCACCCCTGGCAAAGCCGATATCGAGATCATCAACGCCATTGGCTTTGAGGCGGCTGCCTTCGGCAACCACGAGTTCGACCAGGGCACGCGCCAAATTCGCGACCTCATCCGGCCCGACACTGGCCGCGGCTACGCTGGGGCTCGTTTTCCCTACTTGAGCGCCAACCTCAGCTTCAGCGGTACCGGCGAATTGGCTAGCTCTGACTTTGCTGCCGATGGCCAAGAGGCCAGCTCTATCCGCGGCAAGATCGCCAAGACGGCGGTGATCACGGTAGGAGGGCAGCGGATCGGTCTGGTGGGAGCCACCACCACCCGTTTGGCGGCCATCTCTAGCCCCGGCCCCGAGGTGAGGGTAGAAGGCAGGGTGGACGATACTGACCAGGTGAGTGCCGCTCTAATCCAGGGCTTCGTCGATCAACTCACCGCTCAGGGCATCAACAAAATTATCCTCCTAGCCCATCTGCAACAGTTGCAAAACGAGGTAGCCCTGGCCAGCCAATTGCGAAATGTGGACATCATCATTGCCGGCGGATCCCACCGGGTGATCGCCAAGCCCACCGATCGCCTGCGCACTGATTTGCCCGATACCCGCACGGGTGACTACCCCATCTTGCGCTCCTCCGCCAGTGGTCAACCGGTGGCGGTGGTCAACACCGGCTCCAACTATCGCTACGTGGGCCGCCTGGTGGTCAGCTTTGACGCCAACGGGGTTATTGCCCGCATTGACCCGGTGAGCGGTGCCTATGCCACCGACGACCAAGGGGTAGCAGCTGTCAGGGGCACCCCCAATCCCGACGTAGTGCGGATAGCCAACGAAATTGGCAACATCATCCGCACCAAAGATGGCCGCACCTTCGGCTCCACCACACAATTTCTCAACGGCCTGCGGGCAGAGGTGCGCACTGAGGAAACCAACCTGGGCAACCTCACTGCCGATGCCAACTTGGCCTACGCCAGAACGGTCGATCCTTCTACGGTTATCTCCCTGAAAAATGGCGGTGGCATTCGCGCTCCCATTGGGGCTACCACCGGCGGCGGCGGCGGTGAGCCGGTGCGGCGCATCCCACCGGTGGCTAACCCTGAAGCCGGCAAGCAGTCCGGTCAAATCTCTCAGCTGGACATCGAAACGGCCCTTGCTTTTAACAACGGCCTCTCTCTGTTGACTGTTACCGCTGAGGAACTGAAGCAGATAGTGGAACACGGGGTGGCGCAAACCCAGCCGGGAGCTACGCCGGGCCGCTTCCCCCAAATTGGCGGCTTTGCCTTTAGCTTTGATCCCTCGCGGCCACCGGGATCCCGCGTCCTCTCCTTGCGGGTGGATACGCCCACAGGTCGGGATGTGGTGGTGCGCAACGGCCAAGTGCAAGGGGATCCCAGACGCACCTTCCGCCTGGTGACCCTGGACTTCTTGGCCAACGGTGGGGATGACTATCCCTTCCCTCGCCTGTCCAACCCCAACCGGGTGAACTTGGCCCCCAGTTCCGGCATCACCTTCGATACCCCCGGCAGCGAGCAAGATGCCTTGGCTCGGTATTTGCGGCAGATCGGCGTGTTCACCGAACCGGACACCCCGCCGGCCCAGGATACCCGCATCCAGAACCTGTCGGCCCGCCCAGATACGGTGCTGCAAGGTCTGTAGATTGGGTTAACAGACTGGGGCAGATTGGTCCAGAGGAGTGGTAATCCGGTGCCGGGCTTCCTTCTTGCCAAAGGGGAGATTGGCTTGGATGAGTTGCCTCAGCAGCGTGCCGGAGAAATGTCTTGAGCTTTTTAGGAAGGGATCCCTGGCCAGTGTCAAGGATCCCTTTTCTTTTTCCTACTCCTATCCCTGCTGGTGTTACTTGGCAACGTTTACCGGGGTGCCCAGGCGGGCCGTGAACCTTGCGGGCATTGCCCACAATAGGTGGATTTGTATACGGATTGAATTGCTTCCTCAAGGAGGAATCATTACCATCAAGGGTGACGTTCGCTCCTTTTGCTGTTCATGACTCTGGAGACGTTTTTTACCCAGCTCAACGCCAATGGCTTAGCCATTGCGCTTTTGCTCTTTGCCACCCCTTGGGTGGTTTGGGTTCTCTGCGACTGGATCCCAGGCCAATGGGAGGAACCTTTTTTGCTCAGCTTAAGTATCGGCTTGGGAGCGGTAACTCTTGTCCTCTGGGCGGGCTACTTGGCCTATGCCACCAACACCGCCGGCTGGCAGGCGGTGGTGAAGCAGGCGGATATGTTCTTGCTGCTGGTGCCTCCCTGGACTTTTCTTAGCTCCATCTGGGTGGCGCGGCAGCGCATGCCTCTCTCGCGGGTGCCGGCTTTTCGCACCTTGCAAGGGATCGGCATTTTGGCGGCAGTCTATCTTATTTTTTCTTGGCTCAGTCGCCGGGTTTATCTTGTCTTTTTTTCCTACATGCCCTTTTCGGCTTTCTTGTGGATCCTGGCAGGGCTGTTGGGGGTGGCGTACATCGGCTATCGCATCATCTTCGGGGATCCGCCCAAGTACCCGCCTGAAACCTGAGGGGACGGACAGCAGGGACTAAAATCAAGGGAGACCTTTTGCAACTTGGCAATGGTGACCGTCCCTCTGACTTCAGCCCTGAATATCGACTATCGTCCTCTGCAGGAGCTGTTATCGGCGGGAGCCTGGCTGGAGGCGGATCGGCTGAGCCTACAACTGCTATGTCGGGCGGCGGGAGAGGGGGCAATGCGGCGGGGCTGGCTGTATTTTTCTGAGGTGAGCCGGATTCCGGTGGAGGATTTGCGAACGATTGATCACCTGTGGCGAGTGGCCTCTGGGGATCGCTTTGGCTACTCTGTGCAGCGACAATTGTGGTTGGGGGTGAATCGCAACTGGGAGCGCCTTTGGCCCCTCATCGGCTGGAAACAGGGCTACCACTGGACTCGCTACCCTGACGAGTTCATCTGGGATCTCTCCGCCCCCAAGGGCCACCTGCCCCTTTCCAACCAACTGCGGGGGGTGCGGGTTCTGGAGGAGTTGCTCACCCACAAGGCTTGGGAAGAAGTGTCTGGCTGAGCATCCCTGGTTACTGGCTGAATCATAATTGGACTAGACTGTGGCCGAGCAACTGCAACTAACCCAATTTCCCAACTTGCCCATCGACCTGGCCCAGGCCTGTGAGCAGGCCATCCAGGCTACACGGCTGGCTATGCAAGCAGGATATCGCCGCCTGCTCATTGAGATCCTGGCTCCTGAGATTAAACCGGAAATCTTGGCCCGTCCGTTTTTGGAGCTGCTGCAACCGCCTGCTTTGGTGCTATTCAGCGATGCCGGCGGAGCGGCTCTGGCGCAGCGGGAATGGGGATCCCTACCCGAAGGGATCGAATTGCAGAGCCTGACTTCCCGCACTCAACCTACCCCAGAACAGAGCATCCTGCTGGTGATGCCCGCGGTTTACAGCTTGGATCAGGTGGAGCGGGTTTGCCAAGCGGTCAGTGGCGGGGATCCCTCTGGGCTGGCTTCCAAAGGACGGGATCCCAAACCCGTCGTGCTGCTCAACCCCCAATTGCAGGATGCCGCCACCGTGGGTGTGGGTCTGGCCGGTCGCCGTCTGCGCCAGCGGTTTCTGAGCACCTTCGAGACCAGCTACTACCTGCGCTCATTGGTGGAGGGAGCCCTGTTTCGCGCCTATCCGGATCCCTGGAGCGTGTGGCAGCAGGAAGAGCCCGGCCTCTACAGCGTCTTGAAGACTTTTATTGCCCAGCCCACCGGCGAGGAAGTGGCCGAACTGTTCAGGGCCAGCAAGGGAAAGGATCCCTGGTGGAGCTGGCGGCGCTGGCTGGGATCCCTGTGAGGGTCAGGATCTCATGGGGAGAGAGGCCAGGGGTGAGGGTTAGTACTATCTCAAACTCTTTTAATAAAGACTATAAAGCTCCCCGCCTCATCTCTATTTCGGTGATATGATCACACCACGCTAGGAGTGTCTGGGGATTATCCCCAGGCTGAGATTACATCCTCAGAACCTGATCTGGTTCATACCAGCGTAGGAAAGCGAGCACTGGAGTTGACAACATGCGCAGCGAATGGGTTGCCCGTCGCCGTGGGCAAGCAAATGTAACGCAGATGCACTTTGCCCGTCAGGGCGTGATTACCGAAGAGATGGAGTATGTGGCCCAGCGGGAAAACCTGCCGGCGGAACTGATCCGCTCGGAAGTGGCCCGGGGTCGCATGATCATCCCTGCCAACATCCATCACACCAACCTGGAGCCGATGTGCATTGGGATCGCTTCCCGGTGCAAAGTCAATGCCAACATTGGCGCTTCCCCTACTTCTTCCGGCTTGGCCGAAGAGCTGGAAAAGCTGAAATTGGCCATCAAATACGGCGCCGATACCGTTATGGATCTGTCCACCGGCGGGGGCGATTTGGATGAAATTCGCACAGCCATTATCCAAGCTTCTCCAGTGCCCATTGGCACGGTGCCCATCTACCAAGCCCTAGAAAGTGTGCACGGCAACGTCGAAAAACTTTCTGCAGAAGACATCTTGCATGTTATCGAAAAACAGGCCCAGCAGGGGGTGGACTACATGACCATCCATGCCGGGATCCTGATCGAATATCTGCCGTTGGTGCGCCATCGCCTGACGGGAATTGTTTCCCGTGGAGGTGGGATCCTAGCCCGCTGGATGTTGGCCCACCACAAACAAAATCCTCTCTATACCCACTTCCGCGATATTATTGAGATTTTCAAGAAATACGATGTTTCTTTCAGTTTGGGAGATTCTTTGCGACCGGGATGCTTGCACGATGCTTCTGATGAAGCACAACTGGCGGAGTTGAAAACCCTGGGCCAGTTGACCCGCATGGCTTGGGAGCACGATGTGCAGGTCATGGTGGAAGGGCCCGGCCACGTGCCGATGGATCAAATTGAATTCAACGTGCGCAAGCAAATGGAAGAGTGCGATGAGGCTCCCTTCTATGTTTTGGGACCTCTGGTAACCGATATTGCGGCAGGCTATGACCACATCAGCTCCGCCATTGGAGCAGCCTTAGCCGGTTGGTACGGGGCAGCCATGCTTTGCTATGTCACCCCCAAAGAGCACCTGGGTTTGCCCAATGCAGAGGACGTGCGCAACGGCTTAATTGCCTATAAAATTGCCGCCCATGCTGCCGACATTGCCCGTCACCGGCCTGGGGCCAGGGATCGCGATGATGAGATGTCCAGAGCTCGCTATAACTTCGACTGGAACCGACAATTTGAACTGTCTTTGGATCCGGAGCGAGCTCGAGAATATCACGACGAGACCTTGCCAGCAGATATCTACAAAACGGCAGAGTTCTGCTCCATGTGTGGGCCAAAGTTTTGCCCCATGCAAACCAAAATGGATGCAGAGGCTTTGAGTGAGCTGGAGCGGTTCTTGGCCGCGCAGCCAACAGGATAAGTCTTGGTTCATCCCCAATCCAATGGGTTGAAACCATCTTCTGTCCTGCCTATGGACTGGATTGGGATCCCAGCCTCAAGCTGTCAAAAAGTTGGGTCTAAAGTTCTGTCCTACCGCAGGGATCCCTGCCCTTTGCGGCGGGGAGTGTGTCAAGCTGATCTGTAGAAGAACCATTGCAGTTGGCTCACTTGAGCACAGAGGATGACATGGCACTTAGACAACTCGGGCATGTCGCCATCCGGGTAGAAGACATCCCCAAGGCGGTGGAGTTCTACCAAAAGCTGGGCATGGTTAACGTCTGGCAGGATCCCGACTGGGCCTACATGAAGGCAGGAGAGGATGGGCTGGCGCTATTGGGGCCAGGCTACCGCGCGGCAGGGCCTCACTTTGGCTTTGTCTTCGACAGCATAGAGGAGCTCCAGCAAGAACACCAACGCCTGAAATCCCAAGGGATCCCGGTAGGGGCCATTCACACCCACAGGGATGGCACGGCCTCTTTCTACGGCAAGGATCCCGACGGCAACCTGTTTGAGTTTTTGTATGAGCCTGCGGGAACCTTCGACCAAGCCAAGGCAGCCCAAGCCACAGCTTGACTTAGCACCTTGAGGGCGCTCCCCCAAGTACTCTCAGTTTGTCCAACGCAAAGGGATCCTCTTGTACACAGGGGATCCCCTTTTTGACCAGCTTTAGGAATACCCCTTGCCCAATTTGAATCGGCAGGAGCTGCCCACTCAGTCGCCAGATCTGCTGGAGGTTTGCACGTACAAAATCACCAGGAAGATGGCGGGCACCAGAACAACTAAGAGGGTGGCCAAGATGCCCAGGTAGTTCGTCTCCATAACTCACAAATGCCACAAGCCCAACTGGCAGTCAGCATACCACTCTGAGGTGCGACTTGCCCAAAGGGAAAACAGGCGGGCCAAGGCTAGGGCTTTGTTTTGACGGAAACATCCCCCAGCACTTTGGTCTGGCAGGCAAGGCGGTAGCTATCGGGCTTGCGCTTGAGCTTGCGGTTTTCTGCCTCGGTGCGAGGGGAGAGATGCTCGGATCCCTCGACAATCTCCACCACACAGGTGCCACATTGGCCGTTGCCGCCGCAGTTGAGCAGCTTGGCCATCATTTTGTAGAGATCGATCTGGTTTTCCAGAGCCTTCAGGCGCAGGTTAGCGCCTTCAGCGACGAAGATCTCTCGGTTCTCGTTGACGAAGCGGATCGTTGCCATACCCCTGCCAGAAACCACGACACCTTTCAGACTGAGCCAGGAGAGTGCTCACAGTTGCTAAGTATTGTAACATTTTAAGTCATATTTTTAATCTCTGGCGAGAGATCTGGGATGATGATGCCTAAAGTGAGACGGCATCCTGCCTGAAGCCACTCAGGTCGGTAGCGTTTCGTTATACTGTTTGATGCCCGTGATGGAAATTCTGAGAGCGATATCCTCTTGGGTGCGCTCAGGGGTTCAAGCGGGTGCGGCACCCCTCGACTCTGAAGAAACTGCTCAGGTCAGGATCCCAGGTAAGATGTCGGCTTAATTTTGACTGGATATCGCGCAAGTGTTGGAGAACGTGGAGGACCGAGCTTTATGGGACTACCGTGGTATCGGGTCCATACGGTTGTACTGAATGACCCAGGTCGCCTAATCGCGGTTCACCTGATGCATACTGCTCTGGTAGCAGGTTGGGCCGGATCAATGGCGCTTTATGAGACGGCCATTTTCGATCCATCGGATCCTGTCCTAAATCCGATGTGGCGTCAGGGCATGTTTGTCATGCCATTTATGGTTCGCCTGGGGGTGGTCAACTCCTGGGGCGGTTGGAATATCTACGGCGAGAGCGTAGCCAATGCGGGCTTCTGGACGTTTGAAGGGGTAGCCACTGCCCATATCGTTTTGTCCGGATTGCTCTTCTTGGCGGCCTGCTGGCACTGGGTGTACTGGGATCTGGAGCTGTTCCGGGATCCCCGCACCGGCGAGCCGGCTTTGGATCTGCCGAAAATATTTGGGATCCACCTGCTGTTGGCCGGGATCCTCTGCTTTGGGTTTGGCGCCTTTCACCTGACGGGGGTATTTGGCCCGGGGATGTGGGTGAGCGATCCCTATGCGACGACGGGACACGTCCAGCCGGTAGCACCGGAATGGGGGCCAGCCGGTTTTAACCCCTACAACGCCGGAGGGGTGGTGGCCCACCACATTGCTGCAGGCATCGTGGGCATCATTGCAGGTCTATTTCACATCACGGTACGCCCACCCCAGCGCCTCTATCGCGCTCTGCGAATGGGGAACATCGAGACGGTGCTTTCCAGCTCGATTGCGGCGGTGTTTTTTGCCGGTTTTGTGGTGGCCGGAACCATGTGGTACGGCAGCGCCACCACTCCTGTGGAGCTATTTGGCCCCACCCGCTACCAATGGGATTCTGGCTATTTCAACCAGGAGATTAACCGCCGGGTAAATGCGGCCATGGAAGCCGGGATGACCCGCAGTCAGGCCTACAACTCCCTGCCCAAATCTTTGCTCTTCTACGACTACGTGGGCAACAGCCCGGCCAAGGGGGGACTGTTCCGAGCTGGCCCCATGAACAAAGGGGATGGCATTGCCATCGAGTGGCTGGGCTACCCAGTGTTCCGTGACCGCGAAGGGCGCGAGCTGACGGTGCAGCGGATGCCCAATTTCTTCGAAACCTTCCCGGTTATTCTGCGGGATGCCGATGGCGTGGTGCGGGCAGACATTCCCTTCCGTCGGGCGGAGTCTCGCTATAGCTTTGAGCAGGTGGGCGTGACGGTGGAGTTTTACGGCGGCAAGCTGGACGGTCAGGTGTTTACCGACCCGGCAACCGTCAAGAAATATGCCCGCCAGGCCCAGTTGGGTCAGTTGTTTGAGTTCGACCGAGAAACCCCCAAGGCGGACGGCACCTTCCACACCAGCCCCCGCGGTTGGTTTACCTTTGCTCACGCGGTCTTTGCCCTGCTGTTCTTCTTTGGCCACATCTGGCACGGCGCTCGCACTCTCTTCCGCGATGTGTTCGCCGGTATTGACCCCAATATGAGCGAGGAAATGGTGGAGTTCGGCGTCTTCCAGAAAGTAGGGGATCCCACCACTCGCAAGGTTCAGGAAGCCTAGAGCCCTTTTCGGCGATGCCGTCGGCACTCTGCTTCACTTTGGAGATGGGGTGCTGGCGGCTCTGAGTTAATCTGGAATCAAGCCCCCCTTAGCAATCCTTAGCAATTCTGACTTGGAGGTTTCGTATGGAAGCCATCACCTACACCTTTATCCTGTTTTTGACGTTGGGCCTTTTATTTTTCGCAGTTGCCTTTCGGGAAACTCCGAGAATTACCAAGAAGTAACCTAGGGTAATGGCTGCCGTTCCTGTCGCGTCGGGCTCAAGCAAAGCAGAGGGAAAGTCAATCTCCTTTGATGCCTGTGGTTTAGGTTTACTTCTGGATGGGGCCGGAGCTCTCTCCGGCTTTCCTATTTGCGGTTGGGTAGCGGCAACTCGGAATGGAGTGATTCCAAAATAAGATTCCAAAATAAATAGTCAAGTAGCGGCAACCTGAGGATCCTTCCTTTTGGGAGAGGAGGGGGGAGTTCTCAGAGCTACTGAGACCCTTTTCGGTACTCTTCAGTACTCTGTAGGAGAACGCTTGTCCTACTGCTCAAATTGAACTCGCTAAGGATGCCTTAGGATGGCTTTTGGGATCCCAGAGACAGCTTAGCTTGGGTTCAGATTCAAGATTGGGTTAACGATGGCAACAGTGCTGCTGGTGGAAGATGATCCGATCAACGCCCGTGTTTTTGAGAAGGTGTTGCGACGGCGGGGAGGTTTTGAGGTCTTTCACAGCCAGGATGTGGAGCAGATTTTGAAGCTGGCCCAGGGGCACGAGGTGGATGTCATTTTGTTGGATGTTTCCCTGTCCCAGAGCACCTTTCGCGGCGAGGCGGTGGACGGGATCCGCATTGCCCAACTGTTGAAGGCGGATCCGAAAAGCAGCTCCATCCCCATCATTTTGGTGACGGCCCATGCGATGCGCGGCGACCGCGAGGCATTTTTGGCCCAGAGCGGGGCGGATGGTTATATCGCCAAGCCAGTGGTGGATCACGAGGAGATGGTGAATCAAGTTCGCCAGGTGTTGTCTCAAGGGCCGAGGCAGGAGTGAGCTGTCCCGGAGAAGAATGGAGAAGAAGAATTAGGCGGCGAAGCTGTGCAAAATCGACTGCCAGAAGGGGATCCCATCCTGCCCTGGCAAATCAGGATCTGCTGCCCGCTCAGGGTGGGGCATTAAACCCAGAATCCGACCGCTGGGATCGCAAATGCCGGCGATGTTGTCCACAGAGCCGTTGTGCGCAACCGGAGCATAGCGAAAGACGATCTGCCCTTGATCCTGCAACTGCTTGAGGGTATCCGGATCACAGGTGTAGCGGCCTTCCCCATGGGCGATGGGCAGGGTTAAGGTGGATCCCTGGGGATACGCGCTTGTCCAGGGGAGATCCTGCCGTTCTACACGGATCCCCACTCGGTCGCAGATAAAGTGCAGGTTGGCATTGCGCACCAGTGCCCCCCGCAGCAGTCCTGCCTCTGTCAAGATCTGAAAGCCATTGCAAATGCCCAGCACATAGCCCCCTCGCGCCGCGTGCTCCTTCAGGGATCCCATCACCGGAGCAAAACGAGCGATGGCCCCACAACGCAAATAATCCCCATAGCTGAAGCCCCCCGGCAGCACCACCACATCCAGCTCCGACAAATCCGTCTCTCGGTGCCAGATCAGCCGCGTTGGGCAGCCCAAGAGGCCGCGGGTTACCCAGGCTACATCTCGGTCGCAGTTGGAACCCGGAAAAACAACAACGCCAAACCTCACGCCAGCCATTGGGATCCCTTAAGTGAGAGGAAAGAAGATGGTCAGATTAGAGGGATGGAAGAGGGGTTGGGGGTATTTTTGGAATGGCCATCAGATCAACCCCAAATCGCGTGAACCCATCAAATTAACCACCGATGGCAGCCACTTGGATTTGATAAGTCTCAATCACCGGGTTGGCCAGCAGTTGATGGCACAGCTCATCCACCTGGCGGTGGGCGGTCTCGGCGTCGGGGGCCTCTAGCTGCAGTTGGATATGCTTGCCAATGCGCACCTGCTGTACCTGGGTATGCCCCAGCTGATGCAAGCTGGACTGAACCGCAGCCCCGGCGGGATCGAGAACAGAGGGGCGTAGGTGAATCTGAATCTGGGCCTGGAACTGCATAGAATAAAGGCTGGATCTGTTACCAGTGTATCAGTCGGATCATCACAGCTTTGGGTTCAGTCATGGATGCGTCGCGCGTGGTGGCCATTGCCCACAACGTTTTCCGGGAAACGATTCGGGATCGGATTCTCTACCTGGTGATGGTATTTGCGGTGGCCATGCTGGGAGCCGCTGTTTTGATCCCGCAGGTGGCCAACCAGGCCCACAACAAAATCATTGCCGACCTGGGGTTGGCAGCCATTCACTTCTTCGGCCTGATCGTGGCCATTTTCGTGGGCACAGGGCTGGTGAATAAGGAGATCGAAAAACGCACAGTCTATGTGCTGATCGCCAAACCCATGAGCCGGGCAGAGTTCATTGTCGGCAAGCATCTAGGCCTATCGGCGCTGCTGTCGGTGCTGGTGCTGCTGATGACGGTTGTGTTTCTGCTGAGCTTGCTGCTGGTGCAGGCCCCGATCCCCCTTTTGGCCATTCTCTGGGCAACAGTCTTCACTTTCTTAGAGCTGGTGCTGATTGTTGCCGCAGCCCTGCTGTTCGGGGTTTTCACTTCCTCGATTCTGGCCACCCTCTACACCATTGCCCTGTTCCTGATGGGCCATGCCAGCCGCGCCCTGCTGCAACTGAGCAAGCTGGTGAAAGATGCCGGATTTGGCAAACTGTTTGAGGTGATTTATTTGATCCTGCCGGATTTGGAGCGCCTCAATTTGAGAGATGCTGCGGTTTACGGCCAAGTTCCGCCCCCAGCAGAACTTCTCGGAGATGCACTGTACGGCTTGGTTTACACCCTTTTGCTGCTGATTCTGGCAGTGTTGGTGTTCGCCCGGCGTGAGTTCTGACGTTACCTCTTCCCCCATGCGTTTTTTCCACTTCTATACGCCCGAACAGGTGCCTTCATCTGGGATCCCGGAGTGTGCGGTGGCCATTGATGTGCTGCGGGCCACCACCACCATTGCCACAGCGCTGGCAGCAGGAGCAGAAGCGGTACAGGTGTTTGCCCACCTGCAGCAGCTCCAAGAGGCAAGCCAAAACTGGCCGGCTTCCCAGCGGCTTTTGGCCGGGGAACGGGGGGGCAAAGCGGTGGCGGGGTTTGATCTGGGCAACTCCCCCCTCGACTACACTCCCGACCGCGTGCGGGACAAGCGCATCTTCCTGAGCACCACCAACGGCACGCGCAGCCTACAGCGCCTGGAAGGGATCCCAGTGGTGATTACAGCAGCCCTGGTGAACTTGGGAGCCGTGGTGGATTTTCTCAGACGGGGCTCCTTTGCCGAGGTGTGGCTGGTGGGATCCGGGTGGGAAGGGGCCTTTTCGCTGGAAGATACTGCCTGTGCCGGGGCTATCCTGCATCGCCTGGGCTGCTCTTTGAACCAGTTGGGCAACGACGAGACCTTGGCGGCCTTGGCCCTCTACCAAACTTGGCAGGACGATCTGCTGGGTTTGTTGAGACGCTCTAGCCACGGGCAACGGCTATTGGGTCTGGGGCCGGAAAACGATAAGGATCTGGCCTACTGTGCCGATCTGGATCGTCTCTCGGTGGTGCCCCGACAGGTTCAGCCAGGGGTTTTGGCCAGTGGCGGGTAGATTTTGGACAGGTGGAGCGACCTGTGGATCCCACCACCCTCTGAGCTGGAAGTAGGCGGCCATTGTCAGCATGGGCTGGATCTCAACAGGCCGGGCGTAGGCTTTGGGATCCTTCCACGCCAGATATGGTCTTCGGCTAACCTGCTTGTGCCGTGTCGGGAGCGATGCCCAGCGCTTTCTGGTGCAGCCACGCCTGCCATTCTCCTGGGATCAGCTTGTTGTTAAACGCATCGCCAGAAACAAACATATCCCGCTGATTCTGGGCCAACACAAAAATGGAGCGGCGATCGAAATGGGAAGTGAGCTTGTAGAGGGTGTAGGGGCCTTCTGAGTAGAGGGTCAGAGTTTCCTGATCCAGGCCATGGCGGCTGCTTTGGCCATAGGCCCGCAAGACCATGTTGATCAATCGCTCATAGTGCATAGACCGCAGATTAGAAAGCTACACAGAACATAGACAGATATTACGGAAGCCGCTGCCAAGGCCCGAGCGGCTCAGGTGAACCCAGCATAACAAATCCCCCTGGATGGCCACGCAACGCTAACGCGAATGAAAACGCGAATGGACAAGATGCAGCGTCAAATGCAGCAGAAAAATGCGGTAGAACTTAAGGCAAGCCATCACGCAACCCTCTTGCACAGGCAACCCCCCATGGCCAACATGGCGCCCCGCCCACCCCACCCCACAGAGCCTGTCCGCATTGGCATTGTCGGCGCTTCCGGCTACGGAGGGGTGCAGTTGGTGCGGTTACTGAGCGAGCATCCCGGCGTGCAGATCACCTACCTGGCCGGGCAAGACAGTGCCGGCAAGCGCTACGGGGATCTCTATCCCCAGTTGGCCCAGGCCGTGGATCTGACCGTTCAGCCGGTAGAGGTGGATCGTATTGCCGCCAACAGCGATGTGGTGTTTTTGTCTCTCCCCAATGGGCTGGCTGCCGAGCTGGCCCCGCCCTTGCTGGCCAAAGGGTGCAAAGTCTTGGATTTGTCGGCAGATTACCGCTTTCGCAACCTGGCCACCTACCAATCTTGGTACCGCATGGGTCAGACGGATCCCAACTGGCCCAGCCCTGCCTATCGCCAGGCCAATGAGCAGGCGGTCTATGGGTTGCCGGAACTTTACCGCGAGGCGATTGCCCAAGCCCAACTGGTAGGCTGTCCCGGCTGCTATCCCACTGCCTCGTTGTTGGCGGTTGCCCCTCTGCTGCGGCAGGGGTTGGTGGAGCTGGACAGCCTCATTTTCGATGCCAAATCCGGCGTTTCGGGGGCAGGTCGTACCCCCAAGGTGGGATCCCTGTTTGCCGAAGTGGACGGCTCTCTGGCAGCCTATGGAGTGGCCCAGCACCGCCATACGCCCGAGATCGAGCAAGCCTGCACCGACCTGACCCACACCCCCATCACCGTGCAATTTACGCCCCATCTGGTGCCCATGGTGCGGGGGATCCACGTCACGTTGTATGCCACCCTGCGGGATCCCGGCTTTGTGGGGGAAGATTTGCTCACCATTTACAACGCTTTCTATCGCCAATCTCCCTGGGTGAAGGTGCTGCCGCGGGGGGTCTACCCGCAAACCAAATGGGTCTCCGGCACCAACACCTGCATGATCGGGGTGGAGGTGGACAGCCGCACCAACCGCGTTATCGTCCTGTCGGTGATCGATAACCTGATGAAAGGGCAAGCCGGGCAGGCAGTGCAGTGTCTCAACCTGATGATGGGATGGCCGGAAACGTTGGGTTTGCCTCGGCTGGCGTTTTACCCCTAGCTATAATGCCCGTGATCCCCTTGAAGCGGATTCTGTCCATGTCTGAACCCCTGAATCCCCCTTTCCATTCCGAGCCCCAAAACGCCTCGCCCAGCTCAAAGGTTGCCTCAGATGCCGTCAATGGCGCTGCTGAGGGCCTGAACTGGGAGGAGCTGTGGCGGCAGCTGGAAGCGGGCTGGCAGGATCTACCCCGTCGCTCCGAAGAGACGGTGCAACAGACCCTGGCTCGCCTGCAACTGGAGTGGGGCGGGCTGTGCCGAGAGGCGCGGGATCGGCTGCAAAGCGCTCTGGAACAGTCGAGAACGGCGGGATCCCCAGAGCCCATCCACCGAGAGCTGCAAGCGCTCTTGCCCCTGCTTAACCCCTGCCAATGGGAAGTGGTCATCGGCTCTTTGCGGCAGGCTGCGGATCGCGCCTGGGTGGCCAGCTTGCTGTATCACGGCTTGCAGGAAGCGGCCTATCCAGAGGCGGAAAGCCACGGGATCCCTTCTTGGGCTCAGACGCTAACCTCTGACCAACGCTCTGCTCTAGAGGCGATGAGTGCCCGTGCCTATGGCAACAGCCGCCTGCCTCTCGTGGTCGCGACAGCGGTGCAGAGCAACATGGACAAAGCCGGCCAGATCCAGGTGAAAGCCTCAGCCGCCTTGTTGGCCGCCTTGATCGCCATCGAGATCGGCAGTGTGGGTTCGGCAGGTGCCTTGTCCTTGCTGGGCACACCGGAGCTGCGCAAGCTCTTGAATGCCGAGGGCAAGCTGCGGCGAACTGGCTTAAAACAGGGACGAACTGCCCTCACAGAAGAAGAATGGCAAACGCTGCGCCGTTGGCTGGATCCCAAGGGATCTCCTCCCGACTGGTATCTCAATCTCACTCAAGTGGGGATCCAGACCACCCAAGTGGGGGACTATGCGGCACGGCGGCTGCGGGAGTTTTTCCAGAGTGAGTGGATTAAGCTCGTGATCCCCCCCTTGTATCACCTGGTCATCGATGCAGTGCGGCTGCTGACGGGAGAAGTGTTTCTCAGCGTGGGCACCACCCTGGAATCGGCTTTGGAATCGGCAGAGGCAGAGCGGCGACTGGAGTTGGTGCTACAAGCCTTGCCCCAAGCGCGGAATATTCCCAGACCCAACCAGATCCAGGCTGCCATCCCTGCTGTGGTGGAAGCTGCCGAGAAAATCCTCAGACCCCTGCTGGCCCGCCAGTTAATGACGGTGGCGGACATCTTCGATCCGCCCATTCGCAACGAGAGCCTAAATGAATTGGGGCGGCAGCTCAACCTCTGGAACCCCTTCCAGTTTTTGCTCACCTGGAGCACGGCCGGCTGGCTGGAGGCCCTTCTGGATCAGATCAGCGAGTTGCAGCAGACCTACCCAGAAATGCCCCTGTGGGAGAGCTATCGCCAGGGCCTTGAAACGGCAGTGCAAGCTCCACGGGTGATGGATCAGGCGGAGGCTCTGCGTCTAACGGCCAAGAGTCTGGATCCCAAGTTGGATCCCTTGGAAGATTGAGTAGATGATGCATAGGGAAGAAAATTTCCTACAGCATCCACAAAGTGAGGCTGGCAGGCTAGGTGGAATCTTTTCTACGCCAAAGACAAATCTGCACGGGTTGTAGAGGGTGGCCGGCGGACTGGTCTCCAGCCTATTCCCAAGTTAGCCATCCAGGCGGCTAGGAAAACTCCATCCACTCCACCAACTGGTTACCCCCATAAGCAAGGGGAGTGTCGAACAAAAACATGCGGGTCAAGGACGTGACCGGTAAGATCCAAGCAGGGATCCCCAAATAAAGAAACGAAGTAGAAACCAACGTGCAACATCAAGTTTTGGGGTTAGGCATTGCGGGGCTGGCGGCAGCGCGACTGTTGCGGGCCCAGGGCTATGAAGTGCTGGTTTGGGATGAGCAAGATTCCCCTCTTCTCAGACAGCGGCAGGCTGAGCTCAATCAAGAAGGGATCCCGGTTCGGCTGGGGCAGCCTTTTCAACTGGCCGAAGGGGTGAAGCAGGTGGTGGTCAGTCCAGGCATTGCTTGGGATCACCCGCTGCTGCAGGCGGTGCGTCAACAGGGAATCCCGGTGGTGGGGGAGGCGGAGCTGGCCTGGATCTATCTTGACCACCTACCCTGGGTGGGGATCACCGGCACCAACGGCAAAAGCACCACCACAGCTCTGGTGGCGGAAATGTTCAAGGCGGCGGGGCTGCAAGGGATCCCCTGCGGCAACATCGGCCTGCCCCTGTCGCAGGTGGCTTTGGCAACGCTCCAGGGAAAGCTCAAGCCGGATTGGATCGTGGCGGAGCTGAGCAGCTACCAGTTGGAGGCCAGTAGCCGCCTCATGAGCAGTACTCCTGGAGGGCCGCCGCGCATTGGGGTGTGGACCACCTTCACTCCCGATCACCTAGAACGGCATGGGACGCTGGAGCGCTATGCCAGCTTCAAGGCTCGCCTTTTGGATCGGGCCCAGTGGCGGGTGCTCAACGGCGAGGATCCCTACCTGTGCCGCCGCCGGCAGGACTGGGAAAATACCTATTGGACTTCCCTTGTTGCTACCCAAGGCTGTTGTGACCGGGATCCCACCGCAACCCTTGACCTGCGGGAAAACCGCCTCTACATCCAGGGGGAGATGGTGGCGGAGCTGGAGGACTTTGCAGAACGCTGCCCTGGCCAACACAATCTGCAAAACCTGCTCTTGGCGGCGGCAGCAGCGCGTCTGGCCGGGATCCCCAACGCTGCCATTCAAAAAGCCATCCGATCTTTTGCCGGCATGCCCCATCGACTGGAGCGGGTGGCGCAAATCCAGGTGGGATCCACCCCTATCCGCTTTGTCAACGACAGCAAGGCCACCAACTACGAGGCCGGCTGGGTGGCGCTCAACGCCCTTTCCCCACCCATTATTCTGATTGCCGGAGGAAGGGCTAAGCAGGGGGATCCCGGCGCCTGGTTGCGGTTGATTCGGGCCAAGGTGGCCCGCGTGGTGCTGATGGGGGAGTCTGCCCCAGCCCTGGCGGAGGCCCTCCAGGGGATCCACTATACTGACGTTGAGCTCGTGCCAACCCTAGATGTAGCGGTGGAAAGAGCCTTTGCAGCGGCTTGTTCCCTTTTGCGTCAAGCTCAGAGCTTGGGGAAGCCCGCTCAACCCATCACCATTTTGCTGTCCCCCGCCTGTGCCAGTTTTGACCAGTACTCCAGCTTTGAACACCGTGGCAACCATTTCCGAGCCTGCTGCCAAGCCCTCCAGGGATCCCTGGAATGCTGAAGCTCGCTGGCTGCGCTGGCTCACCTTGATCTGGCTGGTGCTGGGGCTGATGATGCTGTTTTCCGCTTCCTACCCGGTGGCTCAGCGGATCACTGGCGATGGCCTCTACTTTTTCAAGCGGCAATTGCTCTGGGCCGGGTTGGGTCTGGGTTGCTTCTGGGTTCTGGTGCGGATCCCATTGCGGCGCTGGTTCCCCTGGGCCGGGATCCTCTGCTTGCTGGGAGTTGGCTTGGTGTGGGCCACCCAGGTGCCGGGATTGGGGGTTTCCCGCCTGGAGGCCAGCCGCTGGCTGGATTTGAAGGTGATCCCTGTTATCCAGCCTTCAGAATTGCTCAAGCCCCTGTTGGTCTTGCAGGGATCCTGGATCTTTGGCCGCTGGTTTCACCATCCTCCCTGGTTCCGCATCCTCTGGGTGGTTATCTTCGCCTTTGCGCTCTTGGGGATCCTCGCCCAGCCCAACCTGGGCACCACGGCCATCTGCGGCCTCACCCTCTGGGTCATGGCTTGGACTGCCGGGATCCCAGCTTTCACCCTTTTGGCCACAGCGGGGCTGGGGATTCTGGCGGCTGTGGTGAGCATTCTCAGCAAAGATTACCAACGGCGGCGCATCCTGGCCTTTTTGGATCCCTGGGGTAACGCCCAAGGGGATGGCTATCAGTTGGTGCAAAGCCTGTTGGCCATTGGCTCCGGCGGCCTGTGGGGCAAGGGATATGGCCTCTCCCAGCAAAAGCTGTTCTACCTGCCCATCCAATACACCGACTTTATCTTCTCGGTGTACGCAGAGGAGTTTGGCTTGGCCGGATCCCTGTTCTTTCTGGGGTTGCTGACCTTCTACACTCTGCTGGGCTGGCGGGTGATGGGGCGCTGTCGGGAGTTGACCATTCGCTTAGTAGCCTGCGGCTGCCTGATGTTTCTGGTGGGTCAGTCACTGATGAACATCGGCGTGGTCACTGGGATTTTGCCCACCACAGGCGTGCCCCTGCCTTTGTTCAGCCATGGGGGTAGCTCCATTCTGGCAGGGCTGATCACAGCAGGATTGTTGGTGCGGGCAGCCCGCGAAGCAAGATGATAGGGATCCTTTCACCCAAGCAGCAAACCCAGAGGGCCAGGGATCCCTATTGGTTGGCCTCTGCTTTAGACCGGCTTCTTATGCGGCAAAATCCAGAGCTGACGTTGCAACCGAGCCTAGATCCAGCCCATTTCATCCAAAACGAGGGTAAACACCGTCGCACAACAAGCCACCAACAGTGACACATGAGCCGGTTGACCGTGGGCAATGCAAACACCGGCTGCCACCGAAGCGCCCGCAGCTGCAGAAAAGGTGCGACCTGCCCAATTGCCTTTGGAGGGTTTGTCAGAAGGATTGAATTTGTTAAACATTTTTACAGCAGAAAGAGGATACAAAAGGAATAAACTTCATTAGGAAACGGCCTCAGATTATCACCCCCCGACCTGACTCAAGAAGGATCCAAGGCCATTCTCAATATTTCTTCGCTTAGGCTTCAATCTTTCGTAAAATTGCGCTGAGATGCTCATAATCATCCCGCAACAGAGAGCTCAACTGCCGACCTGCCTGTAAAAGCCAGTTGCGATCTCGGTTCAGGATTCGGTAAGTCTGGCGGATCACGGCAGCCACCAGCTCATCGGTTGGGATCCCGTTGACCCGTAGCAGGGTGCGCAAAAACTCGAAAGAGCGGCAGAACTCCCTCACTTCCGTATCGGAGCAGAGATAAACCGGCTGGTGAATCTGGGGAGGGCGTGGCGGCAAGTACTGATAGACCCGTCCCCCGCTGACAAAGCCGACAATGGCCGCGCGAAAATCGGTGCGCAACATGGCAAAAATCTGGGGCTGTTGCTCCCGCAGCTCCTGAGGGGAGAGGCCCAAAGCCCTGGCGCGGTGGACGGTGTCGATGGGGGCGATGGCGGCATAGCAAACCACCCCGTAGATTAGGTTGCCGGTCTCTTCGTCTTGGGAGCGCGTCCAACTGCCGAGAGCAGGCATGGGCGGGAAGGTCAGGCGTTCCGGCTCGAAGCACTGGGCCACAAAGGTTGTGGTGTTGGCTTCCACCACTTCTCCAAAAGCAGAGGCTGGCTGGGGAGAGATGGCCTTGGCTCTCATCGCGATCTCAGGCTCCTCAAGGGTTGCTGCTCAGAGGCCGGCGAAGGGAGGTGGAATTCAGACCCACAGACAAGTCAAGAGAAAATAGAATCTTTCTAGGTTTTAAGACTTGTGAAGATAGGGGCATCCCCTTGCCCAACATTTTGCCCCTTTTGCAACGTTTTGTCCGATCCCCGGACGGCAAATCGGCAACTCAACGGCCTATGAGATCCTCATTGCTAAGAAAGTTAGCCGATTTTGGGGATCCCTGCGTAATATATTTTTTCACACGCTCCCGCGCAAATTCGCCATCCTAAATATTAGCCATTCTAAGTATTGAGCAGTTGGCGAGCGGAGGGAGAAACAATGAATGCTCAGCAACGCGGCCAAATCATCGCTTCTGAGTGGATGATCGACAGCCAAAACCCAGTACACTCCATTTCTCGGCTCAAGCGTCGGGCGACCTACTCCGATGTAACCCTCTGGTGGTTGGTGGTGCAGCTAAACCTGATGGAACAAAACTCTATTCATACCGATCACCGATAGGATGGACGGCACAAGAACAATCGGCTGCACGAAAATCCCAGCCCAGGAACATCCCGGATCCTAAATCCAATCTTAAAACTTAAAAAAAACAAAAGAAGAGCTGAAAGTTGAGTCGGGTTGCACCTCGAACACCAGCTCTTCTGGACAGAGTAAGGAATAGAGATAAAGAAGAACCGAGTCTCGACCCCCCTTTAATCCTCCAGAGGCAAAGCCGCCACCTGAGCCGATTGCACTGGCGAGGGGAAGAAAGGCCGCTGCACAATCTCAGTTGCCAACACACTGCGCAACTGGGCAGCTACCGCCACCGTTGTGACATCGTAGGTTTGGGTAGCCAGGCGTGGGTAGAAGCCAATGCCGAGGATCGGCAACAGCAGACAGAGGGCCACCGCCATTTCCCGCGGGCGCATATCCCCCAGGTAATCTTCCAAAACTAGGCCGGGATCCTGAGCCCCGTAGAACACCTGCCGCAGCATGGAGAGCAAGTAAATGGGCGTCAAAATGATGCCCACTGCCGCCAGCAGGGCAATTCCCGCTTTGAAGGTCGGCGCATAGGCATCGCTGGTGGTCAAGCCCAAGAACACCGTCAGCTCACCCACAAATCCGCTCATCCCCGGCAGCGCCAAAGAGGCCAGGGATCCCGCCGTAAACAGGGCAAAAGCCTTCGGCATCTGCTTGGCCAACCCTCCCAACTTGTCGAGGGCAAGGGTGTGGGTGCGCTCGTAGGTGATCCCCGTCAGGAAGAACAAAACTGCAGCAATCAGACCGTGGGAGATCATTTGCAGCACTGCCCCATTGATGCCCAGCTCCGTGAAGGCGGAGATCCCGATCAACACAAAGCCCATGTGGGCGATGGATGAATAGGCCAAGCGCCGCTTGAGATGGTTCTGACCGAAGGCGGCCAACGCCCCGTAAATGATGTTCACCACACCCAACACCGCCAGCACCGGGGCGAAGTACACGTGGGCTTCCGACAACATGCCCACATTCATGCGGATCAGGCCATAGCCCCCCATCTTGAGCAGAACCCCCGCCAAGATCATGGAAATGGGAGCAGAGGCTTCGCTGTGGGCATCCGGCAGCCAGGTGTGCAGCGGGAAAATCGGCAGCTTCACCCCAAAGGCGATCAGTAAAGCCGCATAGGCCAACAGCTCCAAGGCCACCGGGTAAGACTTAGCGCTCAGCTCTGCCATCTCCAGGCTAAAGCCCTCGCCATAGAAGGCCATTGCCAGGGATCCCACCAAGATAAAAATGGAGGCGGCGGCGGTGTAGAGGATGAACTTGGTGGCGGCGTACTGGCGCTTCGGCCCACCCCAGATGGAGATGAGCAGATAGACCGGCACCAGCTCAATCTCCCACATCAGGAAGAATAGAAGCATGTCCTGCGCCAGAAATACGCCCACCTGGGCACCGTACATCAGCAGCAGCAAGAAGAAAAACAAACGCGGCTTATGGGTGAGATTCCAAGCCGCCACAATCGACAGGGTTGTGATCAAACCGGACAGCAATACCAGCGGGAAGGAGAGGCCGTCCACCGCCAGCGACCAGTGGAACCCAATTTGGGGCACCCAGGCGTAGCGCTCCGCCAGTTGCAGAGAAAAGTCCTGCAGGTCATAGTGCCGCGCAAAGACATAGGCCATCAGGCCCAAATCAAAAGCCCCCACAGCGAGGGCATACCAACGCACCCAACGGCTCTGGGGGATCAAGGGGATCCCGAAGGCTGCCAGCAGAGGCAAGAGCACCAGCACCGACAGCCAGGGAAACTCAAGAGAATTGCTCATGACCGGGAATAAATACTCATGCTCGATACCTCAATGATATGAAGCTGTGTAAACAAATGGGAAGCGATATTTACAAAAAAATCTGCGCAATAGCGCAGATCTCGAGAAGGTTTCTCCAATGCCAATCATCGAGGATCCTCGAGGGATCCAGCAGGACAGCACTCCGCCAGGTGGATGGGCCACCCGAGTTGGCCAGAGAACCTTGTGGGGATCTCCCGGCAAGCGACTCCCCCGCTACCGGGGAAGTGGCCAGGATCTACTCGTCTTCGGCAAAGACAAAACGGTGTAGCTCGTCCAGAGTGGGCTCTGGGCTTTCCAGGGCGAAAAGAACCGCGTCCTCAATCACGGCGCTGACCTCCGCGTGGATGGCTTGGAAGTCTGCCTCGGACATTAGGTTGTGCTCCAGGGCATAGCGTTCCAGTTGTTTAATGGGATCCCGCTGCCGCCAGAACTCTTTTTCCTCAGGACTGCGCAGCTCGTCAGGGTCGGCCAGAGAATGGCCCCGGAAACGATAGGTGATGCACTCTAGCAAGGTGGGGCCTTCTCCGGCACGGGCGCGGGCGATGGCCTGTTGGGCGGCCTCTCGCACTGCTAGCACATCCATCCCATCCACCTGGTAGCCGGGCATGCCAAAAGCCGGGCCTTTGCGGTAAATATCGGTGTCGGAAGTGGCGCGTTCATGGGCCATGCCAATAGCCCAGAAGTTATTTTCCACCACATAGACGATGGGCAACTTCCAGAGGGCGGCCATGTTGAGGCACTCGTAAAACTGGCCGTTGTTGCAGGCTCCATCCCCAAAGAAGCAGGCGGTTACCTGGTCAGTGCCCCGGTATTTGGCAGAAAAAGCAGCCCCCGTCGCCACTGGGATCCCTTCGGCCACGAAGGCATAGCCCCCCAAGAAATTGTGCTCCGCCGAGAAGAGATGCATGGAGCCGCCCCGACCCTTGCTGCAGCCGGTGGCCTTGCCGAATAACTCTGCCATGACCGCCCGTGGTGGGATCCCTGTGCTGAGGGCATGCACGTGATCGCGGTAGGTGCTGCACACGTAGTCGGTGGGCTTGAGCGCCTTGATCACCCCCGTAGAGACGGCCTCTTGGCCGTTGTACAGATGCACAAAGCCGAACATCTTGCCCTTGTAGTACATTTCGGCGCACTTGTCTTCAAACAGGCGGCCCAGCACCATGTCTTCATAAAGAAGACGAGCCTCTTCGGCAGAAATGCGAGCAGTTGTGGAGCGCGAAGTGAGTTCTTGAACCATGCTGCGGTGCAACGAATCAGAGGTATCTTAGGCGGTCAGCAGTGAGCTTTGCGGTTTGCCCATTATCTCATGCTCCAGTCTGTCTGCCACCTTACCTGGAAATCCCATCCTGCAGGGCCGAAAGCGGTTGTTTCGAGGCCAAGGGAGTTAAACTGAAAGGCTAGGGCAAGAGGCGTTTCCATTGCAGCAGCCGCATCAGGACTCCGTCCCGCAAACGCGAATCTTGAACACCAGAGGGGGGGTTTCTTCTGCTCTCGGCTTGGACGTCGATCTGCTGGAGCCGGGGGCAAGAGGTATTTGGCCAGCCAACGTGACGGGGTGCGCCCATGGGAGCCCGTTGGGTTAGCGGTTTTGCGGCGGTGTTGTTTGCGTTGGCGGTCACCCTGCTAGGGGGCTGGTATTTTACTGCAGCCATTGGGCTGATCATTTTTTTGGCCCAGTTGGAGTTTTTTCGCTTGGTGCAAGCCAAAGGCAATGCGCCGGCCATGCGCACCACCATGTTTTCCAGCCAGGTGCTGGTGATTTTGCAGCAGGTGAGGCCGGAGTGGACCAGCCCTGCCTTTATCGTGGCGGGATCGATCATCTGTTTTTATTTGCTCTTTAAGCCCAAGGTGGCCACCATTGCCGATATTGCCACCTCAATTTTGGGACTGTTTTACTGTGCTCTGCTGCCCAGTTTTTGGATTCGGGTCAGGGCTTTGTCTTTATCCAAGGGCATTGGCGAAGGGCTATGGATTACGCTGTTGGCCATTGGCTGCGTGATCGCCGCAGATGTAGGGGCCTACCTGTGTGGTCGGGCCTTTGGGCGCACCAAGCTCTCCATCCTCAGCCCGAAAAAGACGGTGGAAGGGGCGGTAGCCGGGATTGCCGCCAGCATGACCCTTGCGGTGGTTGGAGCCTATTACCTGGGCTGGCCGTGGAGCTGGTTGAGTGGGGGCATTCTGGGGTTTTTGATTGGGTTAACCAGCCTGCTGGGAGATCTCACAGAATCTCTGATGAAACGGGATGCAGGGGTGAAAGATTCCGGGGATCTGATCCCGGGCCACGGTGGCATCTTGGATCGGGGAGACAGCTATGTGTTCACCGCGCCACTGGTGTTTTACTTCATGGAATGGCTCAACGCTTACTCTGGGCTCTAGAGCCATCTCGTAAGCCTGCCAAAACCCAAGAACGCACACCAGTTACAAGTGGAGGAGTCCTCAATTCAAAATGGCTTGGCACTCGGGAGCCTCTAAAAACTCGTCCGGCGAAATGAGGTATCCTGGAGGCGCAGTCACAGGCACGAACCCCTCCAAGTTCAACTCGGTTTCGTCGTAAACCACCAGTTGGCTGATACTGAAAGTGTGATGTTTGTATACCTCGAGAATGCGGGCTTTTCGCTGGATAATCTGGGGGGTTTCTACTTCTAGTTCAGAAGGGGTTGAGGGGCTATCTAGGCCAAAGATGAGCTCTCCACTTCGACCGACGAGAATTGCCTCCAGGCTACCGGGCTTTCCTGCACCTACAAAGCAAAAAGAAGAGTAGTCAGAGTGCGGGATAAAATACAGGCCTATCAGGGGTAGTAGAGGCGGCCAGGATTGTTCATCCGGATGAAGGCGAGCACTGAAGCAAGCTTCATAACCTGCCAGAGAGCCTGGTTCAAAAGGCTCCCCACGACAAAGTAGGATGTCTCTCTCTGATCTCTTCCAGTCCTGTTGCGCCAAGGCAGGGATCCCAGGGGATAGAGCCATCAGAGCCATCAGGACCGTTGCCGTCAATGATCTGGACATAACGCCGTACCCAAAGCTGAGGATGGTAGTACCCTAGCTCGAAATCCCTCTCTAGCCGTGTGATTAGGGTCAAGACCGATGGGCCACTCTACCCCGAAGGGCAAAGGGTTGAACTGCTACTCTATAAAGTGATTCATCCTTCTCAGCCGTTGGCCTATCCTCCCTATGACTGCTGCAATTTCCTCCGCCAACCTGCCCAGCCAGTACAACCCCTTCGAGACCGAGCCGAAGTGGCAGCGCTTTTGGGAGGAGAAGGGCTTTTACGTGGCGGATCCCAAGGCGCCGGGAGAGGCCTTTAGCATGGTGCTGCCCCCGCCCAATGTGACGGGCAACCTGCACATGGGCCATGCTTTTGCCTTTACCCTGCCGGATGTGGTGACGCGCTACAAGCGGATGCGCGGCTACAACGTGCTCTGGCTGCCCGGCACAGACCATGCCAGCATCGCCGTGCACACCATCCTGGAAAACCAACTGCGCCAAGAGGGCAAGACCCGCTTCGATCTGGGCCGCGAGGCTTTTCTGGAGCGAGCTTGGGCTTGGAAGGAGCAGTCGCAGGGAGCTATCAAGAGCCAATTGCGGCGGCTGGGTCTCTCGCTGGACTGGACGCGGGATCGCTTTACCCTCGACGAGGGGCTGAGCCGGGCGGTAACCGAGGCGTTTGTGCGGCTATACGAGGCGGGGTTGATTTACCGGGGCGAGTATTTGGTGAACTGGTGCCCGGCCACCCAGTCGGCGGTGTCAGACATTGAGCTAGACGACAAAGAGGTCAAGGGCCATTTGTGGCATTTTCGTTATCCCTTGGCCGAGGATCCCAGCCAGTATCTGGTGGTGGCCACCACTCGCCCCGAGACCATGCTGGGGGATACGGCGGTGGCGGTAAACCCCCAGGATGAGCGCTATCGCCATCTCATCGGCCAGTTCATTCGCCTGCCCATTAAAAATCGCCTCATCCCCATCATTGCGGATGAGTATGTGGATCCCTCCTTTGGCTCCGGGTGTGTGAAGATTACCCCGGCCCACGACCCCAACGACTTTGAAATCGGCAAACGGCACCAATTGCCCTTCATCAACATCCTCAATAAAGACGGCACCCTCAACGAAAACGGGGATCCTTTCACCGGCCTAGATCGCTTTGTGGCCCGAGAAAAGGTGGTGCAGTGGTTTGCCGAACATGGCCTGCTGGAGAAGGTGGAGGACTACACCCACACCGTTCCCCACAGCGACCGCGGCGGCGTGCCCATCGAGCCTTTGCTTTCCATTCAGTGGTTTTGCGATGTCTCGGGGATGGGGGCTCGCTGTTTGGAAGAGGAATACCAACGAAATAGCCCCCGCTTTATCCCTGAGCGCTGGACCAAAGTCTACACGGGCTGGCTGGAAAAGCTGCGCCCCTGGTGCATTTCTCGGCAGTTGTGGTGGGGCCATCAGATCCCGGCTTGGTATCCAGTCCTCAATGGCCAGCTTCTCGAGGATCCCCAAGCTTTTGTGGTGGCCCGCAACGGCGAGGAAGCGCTGCTCAAGGCACGGGAAAAGTTTGGCCCAGAAGTTGAGCGGGTGGAACAGGATCCCGATGTGCTGGATACCTGGTTTAGCTCTGCTCTGTGGCCCTTTTCAACCCTAGGCTGGCCGGAAGAGACCGAGGATTTCAAACGCTACTATCCCAACTCCCTGATGTCCACGGGCTTTGACATCATTTTCTTCTGGGTGGCCCGCATGGCCATGATGGGATCCCAATTTACCGGCCAGATCCCCTTCAAAGATGTGTACATCAATGGCCTGGTGCGGGATGAGCACGGGGCGAAAATGTCCAAGACCAAGGGGAATGGTATCGATCCCCTGGAGCTGCTGGACAAATACGGCACCGACGCCCTGCGCTATGCCCTGGTCAAAGAGGTGGTGGGGGCAGGGCAAGACATCCGCCTGGCCTATGACCGCAAGACCGGCGAGAGCGCCAGCGTAGAGGCCGCCCGCAACTTTGCCAATAAGATCTGGAACGCCTCCCGCTTTGTGTTGATGAACTTGGAGGGGCAAACCCCTGCCCAACTGGGATCCCCTGCCCCCGAAGCGCTGGAGCTGGCCGATCGCTGGATCCTGTCGCGGCTGCACTCCACGGCCACCCAAGTTATCGCCGAGCTGGAAGCCTATGGCCTGGGCGAGGGGGCGCGCCTGCTCTACTCTCTCATTTGGGATGACTTTTGCGACTGGTACATCGAGCTGGTCAAGCCCCGGCTGCGGGGAGAAGACCTGGCTTCCAAACGCGCAGCGCAGCAGGTGCTGGCCACCGTTTTGGAAACCATTCTCAAGCTGCTGCACCCCTGGATGCCCCACATCACCGAGGAGATCTGGCAGCTGCTCACCCAGGCCAACCAAACCACCTCTATCTCCGTGCAGCCCTATCCCACCCCAGATCCCAGTTGGATCGACCCTCAACTGGAGCGGGAGTTTGGCTTGGTGATCCAAACCATTACCAGCCTGCGCAACCTGCGGGCAGAAACCGGCCTCAAGCCCCATCAGACCATCAGGGCCCTTTTGCTCACTACCGATCCCGCCGAGCAGCGGATCCTGACGGCTGCCCAAGCTTATATCCGGGATCTGGTTAAGGCCGAGGCTTTGGAGATTACGGGATCCCTGGCCACGGAGCCCAAACAGGTGGCGGCTGCAGTGGTGGGCACGGTGCAGGTGCTGATGCCCTTGGCAGGACTGGTGGATGTGGAAGCGCTGCGGGCCAAACTGCAAAAAGACCTGGCCAAACTGGAAAAAGAGGCCCAAGGGATCCGCGCCCGCTTGGAGAACCCCAATTTTCTCAACCGGGCCAACCCTGAAGTGGTGCAAGCCAGTCAGGAACAACTGGCAGAGCTGGAAGCCCAGATGAGGTTACTGGGATCCAGGCTGGAGAAGCTGGGCTGAGGTGGCGTCAGCGCAGGTAGGGCAGCGGAGTGTTTGGGCCGGGCCAGTTGGGGTGTGAAGGCAATGTCCCCAGAATTTCGCGAAATCGAAGTGGTGAACCCCTGCTTCTGTGTTAGGATAGAAGCTGAGATTGTTATCGGTTGTAGTGCTCGTTTCTTCTGGTCTTGACGGATTTTCACGTTTTGTATTGGCAGACGGCTCTCCGAACATCTCACCCTTTGTTACTCTCTCTTTCGGAGATCGTCTATGTCGATTTATGTTGGCAACCTTTCCTTTAAGGTGACAGAAGCGGATTTGACCGCTGTTTTTGCTGAGTACGGTTCTGTCAAGCGGGTGCAAATCCCCACTGACCGCGAGACAGGCCGCATTCGGGGCTTCGGGTTTGTGGAAATGAGCTCTGAAGCAGAGGAGCAAGCCGCCATTGCTGCGCTGGATGGGGCGGAATGGATGGGGCGCGACCTCAAGGTGAACAAAGCTCGCCCGCGAGAAGAACGCCCCACCTCAGGTTTCCGCTCTGGTAACGCGAACAGTGGCGGCGAGCGGCGGCGGAGTTTTCAATCTCGCTATTGAAACGCCTGCTGAGGCTTCCCGGTGCTAGGCAAGGGATTCCCAGTTGAGCTTGTTTTGAAGCGCAGCACCAGGATCCAGCCGTCTCTCTAGGTTGCTTCAATTTTTGTTCAAGTGGTAGCTCAGGAGGAGTTGAGAGGGGATCCCAATCAACTCCTTTTGAATCTCTCACCGCCGACCTCTCTCTCAGAGGGAGAGGGGAGCTAAGGCAAACCGTATTTGAAACTGGAATAGCTACTGGGCTGGCGGTTTGTCTGGCCAGGGATCCGTTAGATCGGCGGTCAAGGGATCCCAGTCCCATCCCCAATCGCGGGCAATGGCCTGAGTAATCCCCAGTTGCCCGTGGCCAGGGTAGCGGGCCAGGGCTACCACCAGATCAACAAGCTGCTCACCGGCAGGGATTCGACCAAAGATGTGCAGCCCATCGCGAATCTGGGATTCTTTTAGCTCGCAAAGATAGCCATCCAGGCGATTCCAATCTTCTTCTTTTTCCAGGTTGAACTGTTGGTCTAGATGCTCTGCTCGAACCAGCTCCTGAATCTGGGCGCGAATCAGGGGACAACGACTGGGATCCAACTGTTGGGCCTGCACGTACTCATCCATCAGCCGTTCCAAATCCGCCAGGGGGCCGTACAGCTCGGCGCGGGTAAGGGGCGGGGTGAGGTGGTCGATAATCACTGCCTGGGCTCGCCGCTTGGCCTGGGATCCCTCTCCTGGGTCGTTGACGATGAAGGGGTAGAAGTGGGGCATTGGCCCCAGAGCAACCTCCGGGTAGCAGATGGCGGAAAGAGCGGATCCCTTGCCGGGCAGCCATTCCAAGTTGCCGTGCTTGCCCACATGCACCACCGCTTGAACGGCGAAGACCTGCCGCAGCCACAGGTAAAAAGCCAGGTACTCATGGGGGGGCACCAGATCCGGGGCATGGTAGTTCAAGGACGGATCCCGGTCGTAGCCCCGCGGGGGCTGGATGCCAACAAAAACGTGCCCCAACTGGAGACCGGCGATGGGGATGTTTTGGGCGGGCGGATTCCCCCATTGCTGAATGAGGTTGGCTTGGATGGGCTCAGGCAGGTGGGCAAACCAATCTCGATAAAGGGCAGCAGAAAGCCATTGGCGAGCGGGGCGCAGGGATCCCAAGGGGTCGTAGGTCTGGCCTTCGGTTAGCCAATGGATGAGTTCATCTCCAGTCTGGGGCAGGGGATCTACTGAGTAGCCAGCTCCCGCCAAAGCTTTGAGAATTTCCACACAACTGGCAGGGGTATCCAGACCCACCCCATTGGCCAGTCGCCCGTCCCGACTGGGGTAGTTGGCCAGGATCAAAGCCAGTCGCCGCTGGGAAGGGGGGGTACGCCGCAATTTCACCCAGTTGGCCGCCAAATCGGCTACAAACTCCACCCGATCCGGCACAGCCACGTAGGCCACCACCTCCGTTTGCAAGTGGGGATCCCGCTGTTGAACCGCTTTGAAGGAAATGGCGCGGCTGATGATGCGCCCATCCACCTCCGGCAAAGCCACATTCATGGCCAGATCCCGCGCCCCCAATCCCCGCGTGGAGTTCTCCCAGCTCTGCCGGGATCCACCGCTGAGGATTACCTGCAAAACAGGCACATCCAACTCCTGCCACAGCCTCACGTCGGGCTGGTGGCTGTCCAACCGCGCCAGAGAAAAGCTGGTGGTGTTGAGCAACAGGTCAATCTGGCTGCCAAAGTGATCCCGAATGGCCTGGGGCAAGTCGGGATCTTGAAGGCTGTAGGTGTAAAGGCACAGAGGCTGCAGCCCCCGCTCCACCAAGGCTTTTGCCAATTGATCCACCGGCTCTGTATTCCCCGCCAGAACATGGGCCCGGTAGAGTAAAATCCCCACCTTGGGAGCTTGGGGATCCGTCGGCGAGGCTACGGGAGGTTGGTAGATCCCAAGACGAGGCAACCCTTGTGGATCCGGCGCCGAATATTGGCCCCCTAGGAACTCCCCAGCCAGCAACAGCAGACAGGCAGCCACATTCTCCGCTCCCCCCTCCAGCCAGTACCGCCACACCCGATCCGCCACCGCCAGGGGCACAGTGGAATGGCTCACCAAATCCCAGTCCGGGCGATCGTCCCCAGGAATGACGATCAGGGTGGATCCCTCCTCGGCTGCCACCTGCTTGGCTACCTCCAGGCCATAGCTCCAGTAGGCCCTTCCCCCCAACAGGCGAAGGAGCACCACCTGCGCCCGCCGCAGCACCCTCTCGGCATAGTCATCCAGGCTTAGGGGCTGTTGCAACTGCAACAAATTGGCCGCCCGCACCGCCGGAAAATCGCCGGGCAACAGGCGCAGGGCTGCGCTCAAGGCCGTGAGATCCGTATCGGCTGCCGAAAGGATAACGATGGGAGCGGGATCCTGCTCCAAGAAAATGACGCCGGATTGGGAAGGATCCCATCCCCCTGGCAAAGCAGCTATTCGGTGCATGGCCGCTCTCCCAAGGGAAGGAAGCTCAGGCTTAGCGACTGTACTTGAAGCACAGAAGCACCCCAGCTCCCAGCGCTCAACTGGTCAGGAAGGGCTCCCGTAGTGGTTCCCGCTACCCAAGCATTGCCCTGTCCATCGATGGCAATAGAATCAGCCACCTCATCCGCAGGAGTTCCGAACTGGCGAGTCCACTCGATTGAATGGGAACCGTAGGCCCCCAGAAGAATTGAGCTGGCAAAAGAAGTTAAAGTTCCTAAAAGAACTACCTTGCCCACCCTTTGTTTCATATCTTTCAAGTCCCCCCTTGCCGACCAGAGCAGCACCGCCTAGAGCCTAGCATGGGGCAGCTCTCTGCTGGCTACTAGGGTAATGAACTGCCGCAGAGGGATCCTGCCCTGGCAAAGCCTCAGCCTAACGAGCGTATTTGAGTACCAAGACATCTTTCATGCCCGCAAGGACTCCGTCCCGCTGACGCGAAAGGACTCCGTCCCGCTGACGCGAAAGGACTCCGTCCCGCTGACGCGATCGGGGTTGGTCAGGAAAGGCTCCCCAAGTTACCCCCGCCACCCAAAGATTTCCCCTTTTGTCCGAAGCAAGAGAACGAATCCAGTCAAATTGACATTCTCTCCCGCCTAAAGGCGAGGGATTCTTTCCCGGTTTGTGAAACGACTTTCACTTGCCGGGCTACATTGGGCGTGAGGCCAATACCTCAACCCAATGGGGGATGCCATCACCCCAACTACTGGGACATCGAACTGCCCCAGATACTTCCGTCTCAAATTCACTGCACCCACACCGTCGCGGTGAAACCTAAAGCCACAGGCTCGGCAATGATACTCCCTACCACTGGGCTTGTGGAGCATGTTGCAGCGCGGGCACTTCTGCGAGGTGTACCGCTCCTCTTGCAACACCACCCGCATCCCCAACTGCTCTGCCTTGTAGGTGAGCATCCGCCGCACCTGTCCCGACAGCATTTAGTGGATTTTCTGGTTGGCTACCTTGTTGTACTGGGCCGACCGCCGGATATCCCGGATGTCCCCAATCACAACCGTCTGCACGCCTCTTGCTTGGAGCGTGGAGACCAACCTGGTCGTCTGCTTGTGGAGAATGTCCGCCATCTGCTTTGCCAGCCTAGCTAACTGACGCTGCTTAGAACGAACTAACCGCTTCCACCACCGTGAGCCTCTCTTCTTGCGAGCCATTAGCCTGGAGAGCTTGCCCTTCAGCTTGTTCTGGTAACGCCTTTGGGAACGCAGCAACCGCCCGTTGGCTATGAAAGTTTCCTTCCCATCGTGGGCAACGGCCAGATGCACTTCTCCCAAATCCACCCCTGCCACTTCCCCGGCCTTTGGTGTTTCCTCTTCTTTCCTCTCCGCCTGCCGTTTGCTGAGGTCGTAGCAGGCCCGCAGCTCGTACTGCTTGCCGTCCCAGCCGATTTCTACTTGGACTGGAGTCTCCCACGCCCAAGAAATGACCACAGGCGGGTTGGTCTTGCCGTTGGAAAGAACTAACTTCCCACCCCGAACCCTAATGGCAGAGGACTTCCAGATGACCTTGAAGTAGCGCCGCCGTCTTTTGGGGGGCTTGGCGGTGGGGTCGCTGTTGCGGCGGCTGCGCCAGGATTTCAGGGCAGCACAGAAGCTCTGCACTACGGCGTCAGCACTGTGGGCATGGAGCTCATTTTCTGGGCTGTTGGGGAACCAGCGCATTAAGCTTGCGGGTTTCAACCACAAACCTTTTTTACGGACTACCCGCCAAAAGGAAACGAGGGTTTGGGAATACAGCTGGCCTGCTGCCAAAGCCAACTGGTGCAACTGTGGGGAAGTTCCTAACTTGAGCCTGCGGACGCGATACACTTACTTTCACCGGTGCCCCAACTAAGACAGACTATAGCGCTCTGCGCCGCCGCAGGCGTCCGCGAAAGCGTCACGTAGCGATGAAGTAAAAGCCGCCCTTAAGGGCAGGGCTTGCAACCCAGTTTTCTTGGTCAGGGGTTCTAAACTGGTGGCTCCAGAGTTCATTGCCGATGGCATCGTAAAGGCGCACAAAGGCATCGCTAGGCAACTGACCCGGTCTGCTCGGGAAGAGTTCCACTCGCCGCAGGCACCCAAAAGAGCCGAGCTGGCAAAAGCCAGCCCTAGAGAGACAACCCTCTCCAGCGGTCGCTTCCTGTTCATATGCGTACGGCACCCTGACGGGAAAGGACTCCGTCCCGCTACCGCGATCGGCGCTTCTTGACAAGGGGGCACCGCCTAGAAGTTAGCACGGGATAACTGACGGGATAACTGTTGGATGATTCTCCAACGGCAGGACTGTCCTCTGGCTGGGAACCTTCCTTTAGGCGACTTGGGGTACGGGCTCAGGGTTGGGCAGCAGGCCAGCTAGGCGCGGGGAAAAACGCAGTGCTGCCTGCACAAAGGCTTGAAACAGACGGAAGTGCTCGGCTTCTTCAAAGGTGAACTCGGGGTGCCACTGCACGGCAACAGCCCAGGGGTGGGTTTCGTGTTCAATGGCCTCGATCAGCTCATCTCGAGAACGGGCAGCCAAACGCCAACCTGAGGGCACATCGCGGATGGCCTGATGGTGCCAAGAGACCACAGAGATTTCTTCTGCGCCGACGATTTGGTGTAGCCGTGTGGAGCGGATCAGGCTGACATTGTGGCGAATGGGCTTGCGATCAGCGGGGTTGAAGTGATCCAGCTCGTCGTACACATCAGGCACATGGGGGATCAGCTTGCCGCCACTGACCACATTTAACAATTGCATCCCCCGGCAAATGCCTAAAACAGGGATCCCTTGGGCCAGCACGGCCTGAGCCAGGGCCACCTCAAATCGATCCCGCTCCGCGTTCACATAGCGCACCTGGGGATGTTGCGGATCTTCTCCGTAGGTGCTGGGGCAGAGGTCGCCGCCACCGGTCAACACCAGGCCATCCACCCAAGACAGCAAATCCTGAGGCTCACTTTCGCCTGGGGGAAAAAGAACGGGGATCCCTCCGGCAGCGCGAATGGCGTCCACATAGCGTCCCGGCGCTACGAAGTCTCCTTCGTCATTGCGGTTGCGAGTGGTAACGCCGATGAGCGGTCGATTTGAAAAAGGGGATGTCCGATTCATCCTTCTACGATAGCCTCATTTCCCAATGTTGATGGTGCTATGCCTACGGCAGAGGAACCGCACCACTGTCCTGAGCAGAAAAATCCAAAGTTTTCCCCCGCGATAGGAGTTGAATCTCGCTGTTGCGCAACGCTAACGCAAAGGGATCCCAGGAATTGCCGAAGCCATTAACCTTTCCCAAGGAAATAGCGGCGGCTGATCCCTTGGGCCAGCAAGACGAACAACACCAGGGATCCCTGAATCACACCGGCCAAAGAAGACTCCAATTGCAAAGAGAGAGGCAGTTGCAAGCTGCCGATGTTGAGGCTGCTGAAGAAAAAGGCAATCGGCAAAATCAGCAGGGGGTTAAAGCCTGCCAGCATCACCACCAACAAGGCCAGAAAGCCCAAATTGCTGGAGATATTGGGGATGAGGCGATGGAACAGAGCCAACACCTGCAAGGCGCCCGCCAGCCCTGCTAAGCCCCCACAGCAGGCAAAGGCCATGAGCAACCTGCGGGTAGCCGGGATCCCCAACCGGAAAGCAGCTACAGGGTTTTTCCCCACCGCCCGCAACTGCAGGCCGAAGCGAGTGTTGCCCACCACCAGCACCGTCAGGGCCAAAGCCAACAGGGCCAGCAGCAACGCCACCGGACTGGCCTCTGACCGCCCCCAGGTGGGCAACCACAGACGGGGATCCAACACTTCCGTCCCGCTCATGGAAGCCACCCCCGGCCTTTTCCAAGGGCCGAAGATCAGGTAGAGCACCCAACCTTGGGCAACAAAATTCAGCCCCAGCCCAGCGAAGATCTCGTTGACCCGCCCCCACACATTCAGGATCCCAGCCAACAGGCCCCAGCCCGCCCCCCCCAGGATCCCGGCCAAAAGCGCCAAGGTAATGGCCAGTGGCGGCGGCAACCATCCCGCTTCCAGACGCACCAGAAACGTGGCCGCAATTGCCCCGACCACCATTTGCCCTTCGATGCCCAAGTTGTAGAGACCGGCAACAAACGTAAACACCAGCCCACAGCAGCAGAGGACAAGGGGAGCCAGCGTTGCCAAAACCCGGCCAAACTGAGCTTCAGTGCCGAAGGCCCCCTGCCACATGCTGGCCGCTACCTGGAGAGGGGAAGCCCCCGCCAGCAGGATCACCCCCGCCACAAATAGCAGCGCTGCCAGCCAAGCCAATCCCTGGATTACCCAGGTACGCTCTAGAGACACCCACGACCGGCCCGATTCCGCTATTCCCGCCATGCTTTAACACTTCCTAGGATTCTTAAACTTAAGATTTTTAAACTCAAAGAGGCTCCCCGCTGCCCTGCTCCAAGAGGGGATCCAAACGGCGCACCAGTTGCCAGCCCTCCACCTCCGCCAGAGGTTGTAACCCCAAATCCCGGATCTCCACCTGTTCTGCCTGCACCGGAGATACCCAAAGGTAGTCTCCATGCTCCCCTCGTCGCAGAGCCTGATCATCCACCCATCTCCCCGGATTAGGGGTATAAAAAGCGATGGCCTGGGCCTGACAGACATCCGGCAAGCCGCTGCGGCCAATATCCACCACCGTCTCCCCAGCCTCTGTCGAGGACTCCGTCCCGCTAACGCGAACGGACGGGGGCAGCATCTGGCTCCAATCCATGCGGGCAAAAGCAGGGCTGAAGTTGCCGAAATCAGGCCGCAAGACGATGGTGATCATAGCGAGGATCCCGGCCAACAAGAGGGTTCCCACCCACAGACTGCCGGCACAGCGCAACACCCGCCACCAACTGCAGATCCCCGGCAGCAAGAGGTACAAAAGACCCATCGCCACCAGCGGCCAAGCGTGGGATTGCAGAAGCTCCAGACCGTCTACGCCCAGCCGGACGGCCACCCCCAAACCCAACAGCAGCAGCCCCACCGCTGCCAGGCCCCAAGAGATCACCTGAGCCAGACGGGGCTTTAAGTGCTCCGCACCGCTGACGCGACCCCGCATAGCCAACGCTTGATCCAAGGCTACCCCGGCCAAGAGAGCCAGCCAGGGGTAAAGCTGCACGGTGTAGTAGGGGGTTTTGGTGGGATAAAGCTGCAACAACAACAACAGCAGCAGGGGGAAAGACCAGATCAGCAGCGTGGATCCCGGCTGTTGGCGCACCAGGAGAAAGCCTCCCACCGGGGCCAAAACCGTCCACGGGAAGCCATGAACGGGAATGTGCCAAAAGTAGTACCAGCCGGTGGCATCGGCATGGAAGGGCTCCTGCCCCAGATCCCACACCTTCCCCACCAGGGTGGTCAGCACCTGTGGGCCATACACCTGCATGGCCAGACCCAGCCAGAGGCCGAACATCCCCAAGCCCAGCCCAAGCGCCAGCCAGAATTGAGCCGATCCCAGCCACTGTCGCCGGTGCTGTGCCAGGTAGGGGATCAAAGCCGCCCCCGGCAGCAGGATCATGGCGCTTTTCATCAACAGGCCCAGCCCAAAGGCTACCCCGGTCAGCCAAAACCAAACCTTGTGGCCGTGGATGCCGTTAATCAGCCCCAGGATCCCCAGCAGCTCCAGAAAGGTGAGAGGTACATCCTGCCCCACCAGCCGCCCCTGCTGCACCCAGAGGTAGCACAAGGGCAAAATTGCCATCCCCAAAAGGACCGCCCGCATTGGCAAAAAAGGTCGCCCAATCCAGCCCACCAGGGGAATGGAGAGCAGAGCAGCGAGGATCCCCGGCAGCCGCGCCGCCCACTCATTCACCCCGTATAGGGCAAAACTGAAGGCCACGCTCCAGGTGAGCAGAGGGGGTTTCTCGAAAAAGGGCTCTCCCAAAAAAGTGGGCCCCAGCCAATCCCCTCTCCGCAGCAGCTCGCGGGCCATCTGGGCGTAAAAGCTCTCGTCGCAGCCGGCCAAACTGGGATCCGCCCCCGAGAGCACAAACAGGGGCACCGCCAAGCCCATCATCAGCAGGCTGAGGCCCCAAAAGGGCAGCAGATGAGGATTGCGGCGAAACCGGACAAAGGAGCTGGATCCCAGAGATCCCCTGGGGGGAGAAAAGCCTGGGCTGTTGTGACTACGCAACGCTGACGCGAAGAGGTGACTCAAAGGACGCATGGGACAAGGGAACGACAACAAGCAGCAGCCCTGCCCCAGCTTAAACTCTGCCGTGAGGGATCCGGTCTCCTCTCTTCAAGGAAGTTCCACGGATCCCTGTTCCTCCTGCACGGCGGCTAGCCCCTGAAACCACCCAAAAAATTGGTCGGCATAGGGTTGCAGAGCCGGTTCGAGAAAGTAGAAGTTCTCCCCTCGATCGGTGAACTCCCAGAACGAGGACTCCGTCCGAGTAGCGATAACAGCCGTGGTGGACTGTAGCTCTTGCCGGATGCTCTGTAGGCGCGCCAGGGGCTCGTGCTGCATATCCCAATAGATCAGCTTGGCCAAATCCTCCCGCCCACACCTGAGGAAATAGGCTGCCACCCGCACCTGGGTTTTGCGGATCCCACGCAGGGTAGTTTCCTGTTGCTCGCTTAAGGACTCCGTCCCGCTGACGCGAACGGGGTCTTGATCCAGGCGTAACAAGGCTTGCACAATGGCTTCCGTTGTTTCAGAGCCCAGAGCACAGCTCGACTGGGCCAACATTCCCAAATCGAAGCCAAAGGTTTCGGACAAGAAAAAGAGGCCCGCTCTGTAGGCAATCAGGCTGTAATAGCGAAAGTAGCCAACAATCTGCAAGACCAGAGCCGAATGGCGCTGTTGCAGGGCTGCCTCGGCCAACAAACGGTATTGCTTGAGCAGGTTGTAGCCGCTGCGGATGTCTCGCGCGTTGATGACGGCCCGCAGATAGGTATTGAAAAACTTGATCACCCACCCCGCTACCGTGAGTTGTTGGGTTTCCAGGGCGCGGATCCCCAGTTCCCGGCTGTGAATGGCCACCAGGGTGCTTGCCTGGCGCATGCCGTTTAGCCCCTCGGCAAACAAGGCTTGATACTGCCGCAGTATCTTCAGCTCCAGCCAGGATCCCTCTGCCTCAATCTGGCTCAAGAGTCCCTTATCCACCGAAGCAAAGTCTGGATCCCGCCGCAGAGCCGGGGTAAAGAGAAACCAGGCAGGGGGCAGTTGTGCTTTGTGAGCAGCATAGAAGACCCACAGAGACTTCAAGCTGTCCAAGGCTTCCAGGAGAATGCTCCCCTCCTGCTGACGGAGAGCACTGGTGGCGATGCTTTTGATTTCATCCAGAGCCGAGAGGCAGCGCTGATGAGCTGGCGAGCATTCGCCCATTGGAGAGTGCTGCTCTGTTGCTATGCCTACGGCACCCTGTATTCCTGCGCATCGCTGTTGCTGCACAACGTTGTCGTGACGAGGCCGCAGTTGCAGTGAACAACGGGAGAAATAGCCCCTCTTGGATCCGGAGTCCGATCCTGATCTCCTGGAAGCAAGGGATCCCAGGATGGCCTGCCGCACTTGCTGCTCAATGCGATGGATAATCGAAGCCGGCTGCAAAAAGTGAAACACGAAGCGAAAGTAGGGGATCAGCATCAAAAACGAAGCTGTGCCCAGCAGCAGATTCAGCCCGACGAGCAACCCTGGAGGGTGTTGCTCCGCAACGCCAACACGAACGTAAAAGCCCAGGGCTGCCGAACTCCACAAACTGACCACATTGGCCAGAATCAGGAAAAAGAAGAGGTAGAAATTGACTTTCTCGCGCAAAAACAGCTCCGTGACCTTGGGGGTGAAGCGATCCGCGCTCAACTGCACCACAATGGCCACCACCGAGAGGGTAAAGCCCAGCACCCCCGACAACACCTGAGCCAAGGTGGTTACAAATTCCTGCAAAGCTTCTGTATCCTGCGTGGATCCCGCCCGAACCAGGTTCAACCCGCTCTGGATCCAGCGGTGCCCACCCCAAGCCCAAAGCAAACCTGCCCCCACCACTGCAGCACTCCAGGGCAGAAAGCGGGGGCGACGCCCAACAAAGCCTGGATCTGTGTGTCTCTCTTTCACAATGGCCCTTCTCAGAGAGGGGGTGCCTCAATACTCGCTTAGAAGAGCTTCCACAAACTCGTAGCTGGAAAAAGGCCGCAGATCTTCTAGCCCCTCTCCGGCGCCGATAAAGCGGATGGGTAGGTTCATCTGCTGCGTAATGGCCAGGGCAATCCCCCCCTTGGCGGTGCTATCCAGCTTGGTCAGGATCACGCCGCTCAACTTGGCAGCCTCGGCAAATACCTCGGCTTGGCGCAACCCGTTTTGCCCTTGGGTGGCATCCAGCACCAGAAGGCTTTCTACCTTGGCTTCGGGAGCTTTTTTATCGACGATGCGGCGGATCTTGGCCAGCTCGTCCATCAGGTTTTTCTTGTTTTGCAGACGGCCTGCCGTGTCCACCAACAGCAGCTCTGTGCCCCTGGCCTTGGCGGCTGTGATGGCGTCAAAGACCACTGCTGCCGGATCGGCATTGGGAGAGGGATTGGCGATCACCTCTACCCCTGCTCGCTCTGCCCAAACCTTGAGCTGCTCCACAGCAGCAGCCCGAAACGTATCAGCAGCAGCAATCAGACAGCGGTACCCAGACTCGCGGGCAACATGGGCAATTTTGCCAATGGTGGTGGTCTTGCCCGCCCCATTCACCCCGACAATCAACCAAATGTTGAGCGTGTCCCGTTGCGGCGCAAAGGTGGGATCCCCCACCGTCAACATCTGCCGCATCTGCTGCTTGAGGTATTTGACGGCCTCCTCTGGGGGCACCACCTCCTCTCGCATACGCTTTTGTAGGGCTTGGATGATCCGCTCGGTGGCGTCGATCCCCACATCGGCCTGCAGCAACAGGGCCTCAATTTCTTCCACAGCCTTCTGATCCAGGGGGCCGCGGCCTACCAGCGCTTTCAACTGGTTGATCAGGTTAAGGCGAGTTTTGCCCAAGCCTCGCCGCAGCTTTTGCAGCCAGGAGATTTCCTCAACGGAGATCTCTTCCGGTTTGCGCCCTTGGGCCGCCAGGATCTCGGCTGACCAGCGGAAGCCCTCATCGAAGACCAGCTCTTCCGGCCCAGTCTCTGGAGAAGGAGCAACCGCTGCAGTCGCCGCCTCGGGTTTGGGCTCGTCCACAGCGCTGGCTTGCAGGGCTTGGAGACGCTCAGCAGCGCGGGGAGCCAGATCGAAAAATGAGAGAGCTGCCGCCGACTGCCCAGAGGGCGATTCTGGAGAAATGGGTTCTTCTGTTGAAATGGGGGGCTGGGCAGGTTCGCGGGGTTCTGCTTGCGCAAGCGGGACGGATTCCTCAGTCGAGGCCGGTGGCTGTGGCTGGACGGATTCTGCAGGGATCCCTTCCGCTGGCGCAGGTGGGACAGAGTCCTGGGTTGCCGGTGGGGCTTGGGCAGCAGCACGGGCCTTCAGGTTGGCATAGGCGGCTTTGGCGAAGGCCAAATAGTCTTCCGGGGAGATCTCCGCCGGTTCCGGGGCCGGTGGCGAAGGCTCTGCTTCACCAGAAGAGTCGGTAGAGTCGGTATAGCGGCGGCGAAACCAATCGAAGGCCATAATCCCATCTCCAGCCTGGCTGCTCTTTATCCAGTTTGACAGAGCAGCCCCTTTTCTAGAGCGCAGCCTCAAGAAGCTCATCCACGCTCAACAGGGATCCCCGACCTTCGCGTTAGCGGGACAAAGTCCTTTCCAGCGTCTCCACCCGCACAAACCCAATCACCTGCAATTGGTCAGGCTCTATCTCCAGGCTGAGCACCCGCACCAGAATCCCGCTCTCTTCCAGCTCTTGCAGGTCAAACACCTCATTGAGCCCGCCCAAAAACGCTGCTGAGATCTCATCAGGAACCCGTACAGAACCGATCACAAACTCCGGATTCTCCAGCTTTAGGCTGCGCCCTTCCTCCATGCGGATCCCAGCGTTGAACACCACCTCCACTGCTCGCGTTGGCTGGACGGAGTCCTTCTGCTCGGTACCGCCGTCTTCCTCCACCAAAAGGGCAGAGAGCTGAATGCGGTTGGGATCCAAAAACTCGACGCGGGGCTGACGCAGATCGAAACGGCGAGCTTCCCTTCCCGCTCCCCCAAAAGGCAGATCGGCCCGGAGATCCTGAAACTGGCGGAGCACCTCTGGCATGTTGAGGGCAGCATTCAAGTCCTCTTCTCGCACCACCACCCGCACCGCAGCTTGCAGAGGTCGCGTCAGGCGCAAGGGAGCCCCCTGGAAAAAAGAGGGGTCAATTGCCACCGGATCGGTTTCCAGCTCCAGAAGCTCGATGCGGGGAAAGGGCGCTCGATAGAGCCCGCGACCGGCGATCAGCAGGCGATCCGCTTGGCCATTCAGCAGCCGGTAATTGGGCTGGCTTTGGATGCGCACCTCCAAAACCTCTGCCCGATCCAACTGATCCAACAGAAGCTGCCGCGCCGTCTGATCCGCCAGATAGCCCGCTCCTCCTCCCAAGCCCGCCAACAGCCCCAAGAGAACTGCCAGGATCTCCATGATCACTAACCGGATGTGCCCCAACCCAGGTTAGCAAGGGGATCCCTGGCCCACCTTGGGGATCCGGGCTAGCGCATCACCTTGAGGGGGCTGGCCTCAATGGGGCGATTGCCCATAAAGGTTTTGGCAATTTTCAGGCCATCAGCCATTATCGGGCGATTGAGCGTGGGATCATGGATGAATTTGGCCCCAGAGGCAACCGTTGGGCGTCCCTCGCCCCAGGTGTCCACGACTTTGAGAGTTGCAGCAGTAACTGGACGTCCGTCGGCATAGTAATCCACCACTTTCAGGGTCGAAGCCCCGACCGGACGATGATCAATCCCAATTTCGCTGAACTTGACAGGGCTGGGAAACACCGGTGGGCCGGATTTCTCCTCCAGCAGTACCGGCATCTGAGCAGCCCCAGAGGCTCCATCAGCAGGCAGGGGAGCCAGGTTTAGAGCATTACCCGTTTGCGTTGGCGGAAGAGCGTCCTTTCCCACAGAAGAAGCTTCTTGCTCTGGAAGCGTGCTGGAACGACCATTTGGAACGGCCATAAGAATCTCCTGAGTTGATAGAGGTGATGAACAAAACAGGACGGGAAAGGGCAGCAAGCTAGATCCAGTGGAGCGCTGCGGAAGAGGCATACCGTTGGCAAGGCTAAAGGTCGGCCTCCCCCAGTTCAAATGGGCCCAAATCTAAAGATATTCTAAACCAACTCTTCACTTCAGCCACTCCCTGGCAAAACCCAAAACGGACGGTACACTAAAGCTGGAGTGAGCTAGCAAGGTCTATGGCAGGGATCCCCTATTCCTATTGGCGCTGGGCAAGGTGGGCTACACCGGCTCTGTGGGCGTTGCTGCTTTTGTCTGCTCCTGCGGCTTGGGCTTCTGCCCCGGATGCGCCCCCATTTGACTTGGGTGTCGTCCGCTCCCGTTCTTTGCCGTGGAGACATCCTCTCCTTGTTCCCGAGCAGAAGGATCCCATCCCAGCCACTCGCGTTAGCGGGACGGAGTCCTGGGTTGAGGTCGAGGTGACAGAGCATCCCTTTCTGGAGTTCACCCTTGAAGAAAGCAACGCAGCTATTGCCCTATTCGGCTGTGATTGCCCGGCCCACCTCAACCAGTTGCGGAGACTGCGTGGCCTGCCTTTGCTGTGAAGCATAGCTCCACCAGTAGCCATCCCCGACCAAGAAACACAGGAAGTCATCAAGGCCAAAGATTGGGAGCGAGAGCCATTTCAGCCGGCCTTGGGCAGAAGGGATCCCTCTGTGCCGAGTTAGGGCAGGACAGGGAGTAGCGGCAGGATCTCAATCTCGGTGCGTTGGGTTTGTTCGGGGGATCCGGAGGGCCAAATGGAGCCGCCGGAGCCGTGGAGTGGAACGGTCTGACCGGCTGGGCTGACCATGCCGTGCTGAATGATGAGCTGGTTGAGGCGGGCAATGCGCTCCGAGACGGGGGGATGGGTGCGCAGGAACTCTGGCACAGATCCGCGGGATTGCAACTTGGCCAAAAATTGCGGCATGCCCTGCGGGTCAAACCCGGCGCGATAGGCTGCCCCCAGACCTTTTTCATCGGCGATAAACTCGTTTTCACGGCTCTGCGGGCGCCGTACTCCCAATTCCAGGGCCAGAGCGGCCAGGGTACTGTCGTTGAGCCCCAACAATTGAGCCCCAAACTGGGCAGTGGCAGCCTGCTGCAGTTGTTGCAGGCCGTGGCGTTCGCCGATGTGGGCCACCTCGTGGGCCAGCACGGCGGCAATCTGGTCGTCGTTGTCGGCGGCTGCGAGGGCACCAGTGGTGATGTAGACAAAGCCTCCCAGTGTGGCAAAGGCGTTGATGTCGGGATCTTCCACCACTTGAAAGGTGTAGGGCAGATGGGGCCGTTCGCTGTGGGCGGCCACCCGTTGGCCAATGCGGTTCACCCGCTCGACCCAGTAGGGATCCGAACTGAGGCGAAGTTGTCCCCGCGCTTTCAGTTGTCGATCGATCTGGCGGCCTAAGCTCACCTCTTGGGCATCGTTCAACTGGCTCACCTGCAGCCACTGAAGGCCATGAATCAGCAAACGGCCCAGATCTTGGGCATGGGCAGGGGATCCCATCCCAGATGCCGCAAGAATGCTGAGTAGGGCAATGGCGACCGGTCTCACCGCGCGAGAACTCCACCCCTTGGAGAGGAGAGGATCCTGTCCTGCTGGCGCGAGCAGCCTGAGGGTGTGGCGAGGTTTCAACATCAGGAATTGGCTCCATCAAGTACCCTCAAGTTAGCGATCCCGAAGCAAGATTGTCCTGCCACCCAAGCGAAACCGCTTTGCTATCAAGGGCAACCGCCGAGAGAGTTTCCCCTGGCTTGGGGGAATGGAATAGGATAGGGCTCTATATTCAGGCAGACGTTTAAGGGCGGTCATGACGGGATCCCCTACATGGAACCCTGAAATCTCCCCATCTCCAGACTCCTGGGCCACGGGCAGCGTTTACTTTCGGTCGGATGCACAAGGGATTCATCTGCACTTGCCCAGCACCTTACCTTGGGAAGAGCTTTGGGAAAACCTGGTTTGGCAGTTGCGCAGCCGCAAACCCTACTGGGCCGGGGTCGCTCCCCTCACCCTCTGGAGCCAGCAGCGAGAGCTGGACATGCCCACCCTACAACTTCTTGCTGCCCTATTGTCTCAGCATGGACTGCAACTGTGGCGCGTTCAAACTCGATCCCGCTCGACAGCGATTGCAGCAGCGACGTTGGGGTATTCTGTGGAGCAATCTTCCCTTTTGGAGGCAGTTCACCCTGCTCCCCCAGACACCACACCTCTGTACCTACGTTCGACAGTGCGCTCTGGCATGTCCGTGCGTCACAGAGGATCCGTATTCCTGTTGGGGGATCTCAACCCCGGCGGCGAGATCGTTGCCGGAGGAGATGTTTGGGTTTGGGGACGCTTGCGCGGCTTGGTTCACGCGGGGGCCAACGGCGACAAGGGGGCTGTAATCTTGGCATTGCAGTTGGAGCCCACTCAGTTGCGCATTGCCAATCAGGTGGCCCGTCCGCCAGAAGGCGGATCCCTGCCCAACACCCCTGAAGTGGTTTACCTACAGGAAGATGTCATCTGCATCGCCAGCCTTCAAGATTTTCTGCGGAGAGGAGTATGAGCCGAGTCATCGTCATGACCTCTGGTAAAGGTGGAGTCGGCAAAACCACCGTGACGGCCAACCTGGGCACTGCCTTGGCGCGCTTGGGTCGCTCGGTGGTGGTGGTGGATGCAGACTTTGGCCTGCGCAACCTGGACTTGCTGCTGGGGCTGGAGAATCGGGTGGTGTACACGGCCCTAGAGGTGATTGCCGGGGAGTGCCGCCTCGAGCAGGCTTTGGTGAAAGACAAGCGCACCCCCCATCTCTCGCTGTTGCCGGCAGCCCAAACCCGCAACAAAACGTCGGTGCATCCGGATCAGATGCGCCAGTTGATCGAGAAGCTGGCCAGCAGCCATGACTACGTGCTGATCGATTGTCCGGCAGGGATCGAACAAGGGTTTCGCAATGCCATTGCCGGGGCCAACGAGGCCATCATCATCACCACCCCAGAAGTGGCAGCGGTGCGGGATGCAGATCGCGTGGTGGGCTTGTTGGAAGCCGCCCAGATTTCATCGACTCAGCTCATTGTCAACCGCCTGCGCCCGGACATGGTGGCAGCCGGCCAGATGATGTCGGTGGAAGATGTGGTGGAGGTGCTGGCCATCCCGTTGGTGGGTATTATTCCAGAAGACCGCGAGGTGATCGTCTCCACCAACAAAGGGGAGCCCCTGGTTCTCTCCGCCAATCCAACTCTGGCTGCTCAGGCCATCCAGCGCATTGCCCGACGGCTAGAAGGGGAAGCGGTGGAGTTTCCCAAGCTGGCCAGCTTGAGCGAGTCTTTTTGGGAGCGGGCCAAACGGTTTTTAAACCAAAAGGTGCTCTGACAACTGTTTTGTCGTTTTTCCCCACTTTATCCAGATTGGAATGGCAATTTTGACCTGTTCACAACTTTCACAACTGAGTAACAAGGCCGGCAAAACCTATGCTCCTCGATTTTTTGGATCAGCTTTTTTCTCGGCACTCCGGCAACAGCCGCCATCAAGCCAAGCAACGGTTAAAGCTGATCTTGGCCCATGACCGCGCTGATCTCACCCCAGCGGCACTGGAATCGATGCGCCTAGAGATTTTGGGGGTGGTGTCGCGCTATGTGGAGCTAGATTCAGAGGGGATGCAGTTTCATTTGGCTACGGAAGGGGGAACGACTGCTCTCATTGCCAATCTGCCCATCCGTCGCGTTAAGCCCTTAGAGACGGGTCTCAGCCACCCGGAAGGCGAGAAAGCCTAGAAGGGGAGATTTTTGGCAGCATGTCGATTTGCTTTCAATTCCCAACAGAGCTGCCCAACGCCAGAGTGGTCGTCAAGCCCGCTCTGTGATACGTTGAGGTAAGTCGTGTGTACTGTAGCGAGAAGCAGGCTGAGTGTAGCTTCTGCAACTTCATGGGGCCGACACACATGAGTTAGCTCTGCGTGTTTGGGCTCATGAACTGCTGACGTGATGGGTAGAGCCCCCTTGACGATTGGAGACTTTTCAGCAGTTTGTATTGGCGTTAGCGTTGCGGAGCAACAACGACGTTAACGATGGCAGCGACGAGATTGTTAGCGTTCAGTAGCTGGAAAGGTAAGGGCTCCGTCCCGCTATTGCGTTCGGTTAAGCCTCAATATGCAAGATTCATTTGAGCTGACGATCCTGTTTACGCTAGCCCTGGTGGCTGGGATCGCTGCTCAGGTGCTGGCCAATTTTGTCAAAGTGCCCAGCATTGTATTCCTGCTGCTGTTTGGCCTGTTGCTGGGGCCAGATGGTTTGGGCTGGGTTCATCCCCAAGTCATGGGATCCGGGCTGGAAGCGCTGGTGTCGTTGGCGGTGGCTCTGATCTTGTTTGAGGGGGGACTGAACCTGCGGCTGCAACGTCTCAATCAGGTATCCGATAGCCTGCGCAATTTGGTTTTGTTGGGATCCCTGCTGACCCTAGTGGGGGGAGCGGCAGCAGCTCACTATCTGGGAGAGTTTCCCTGGCGGCTGGCCTTTTTATTTGGATCCCTGGTGGTGGTAACAGGGCCGACGGTGATCAACCCCATCTTGAAGCGGGTACGGGTCGATCCGGCAGTCAGCACGCTCCTGGAGGGAGAAGGGGTGCTGATCGATCCCATCGGGGCCATTCTGGCAGTGGTGGTGCTGCAGGTGGTGCTCTCCGGCCATCCCAGTTTTCTCATGGCCTTGGAACAGTTGTCCAGCCGTCTGGCCATCGGGTCGGCGGTGGGAGCGCTGGGGGGCTGGCTGATGGGATCCTTCCTGCTCTGGTCGCGGCAGTTTTTAACCGAGGAGTTGCGCAACTCGGTGGTGCTGGCAGGGGCGCTGGGGGTGTTTGCCTTGGCCCAGTCGCTGCGATCGGAGGCGGGGCTGATGGCAGTGGTGATGGCGGGCCTGGTGGTGCGGCAGAAGGCGGCCATTGCCGAGCGGGGTGTGCGGCAGTTTCACGGCCAGTTGGTGGTGTTGGCCATCTCGGTGATCTTTATTTTGCTTACCGCCACGCTCTCCCTCAAGGCGGTGTTTGCCCTGGGCTGGGGATCCCTGGCCACAGTGCTGTGTTTGATGCTGGTCATCCGTCCCTTGAGTGTGTGGCTGTGTACCTGGCGCAGCGACCTGAATTGGCGGCAGAAGCTGTTTGTGGCTTGGCTGGCTCCTCGGGGCATTGTGGCGGCTTCGGTGGCCTCCTTGTTTGCCATTCTGCTGACAGAACGGGGCATTACTGGGGGGGATGCCCTCAAGGCGCTGGTGTTTTTGACCATCTCGGTGACGGTGACGGTACAGGGGCTGACCGCGGCTTGGGTGGCCCGTTGGCTGGGTCTGGATCAGGGCAGTTCCACCATAATCATCGGCGATCATCCCCTCACCAACCAATTGGCCCAGTTGATGCGCTCGCTCAACCAGACGGTCGAGGTGATCCCGTTGGTTTCTGGGTCTTCCAAAAATGGGCACGGCAGCTACAAAGCTCCCCACCCAACAGACGGTAAGGACTCCATCCCGCCATCCCGTAAGTCCTCCACATCCCTGTCAGGAACGCCGAAGCGTCGTCCAGCAGATGGCTTGCCCCCACAACTTCATTCCTCTGACGGCAACGGCACCCACAAGTCTGCCCCAAGCCAGGAAGTCGGCAAGCCAGAAGCCATCCCCGGATCCCTGCAGGAAGCTGTACTGAACGAGTCTGCTTTGTTGAAGGCCGATATCGACCATGCGGAAACTCTGTTGATCCTGACTCTGGATCCGCAGGTGAACTGGGCCATTGCCGAGTTGATGGTGAAACTCTCGGTTTCGGCCACCATCTGGACGGTGTTGCTGCCGGATATGCCCATCTCAGAAGGGATCCGCACCTTGCAGCCTTCCTTCCCCCAACTGCAGCGCTGGGCCGGCTATCTGGAGGCCAACCGGGCTGAGCTGCGCTCGATCACCCTACCCACGTTGGCAGACCTGGGCCTGCCTCTCCCTTTATCGCTACGTGACGCTTCTGCGAATGCGGCCTCAACCCTGCCGGAGGCAGTGCGGAGCAATAGAGCTGATGTCTTGACGGCTCAAGAGTCGTTCCCGACAGCGGTGCGGAGCGCTTTTTCAGCACCAGCGCTGCCCAATCCCTTCCTGGCCCAGATGGGACTGGAGGATCCCACCCTTGAACGGCTGCGGGATCAGTTTGCCTATCGAATCAAAGCCGATCTATGCCTGCCCTTGTTGTTGGTGCGCCCGCAGCGGCTGAGGAGCGGCTCATCTCGACCGGGTCGGCTCTTCTACCTGCCTGAGCCAGACATTTGGCGACGCGGGGATCGCATCTACTACCTGGAGCGCGTTTCCAGCCCTGTGGATGCCGGTGCTCTCTCCGCCAAAGAGTCTGATTCCCAAGAATGGGATCCGTCGGCAGCCGTTCGCGTTCGCGACAGCGGTGCGGAGCACAACAGTGGGATAGAGTCTTTGGTGCTGCCCCAGTATGTTGAGGGCGTCAAGCTCCACTTTGATCTCTAGCCAGCCAGCGGCCACTGGGGATGAGGGAACACCCCTGCACCTGCTCAGGCCGACCCAGATAAACCCAAGCAAAGGTGCCGCTATCCAGTTGCACCCACTGCCGTTCGTACACCCGCGGGTGGTCTTCCAGCTCGTCCAATCGGGGCAATAGACTCAAGGGGATGCGGTAGCACTCGCCGTAGAGCCGGTTTCGGCCACGAACTGCCATCGGGTAGGGGCCGAGACTGTAAAGATCAATGTGGTTGAGGCTGTCTGTCCCCAAAAATTCTGCCCCCTGCAGCAAGCTGTGGTATTGGCCGCCCCGCAGCAGGGATCCGTAGACAAAAACCACTGTGGTCGGTTGCATAGCGTTGCGGAGTAATACAGCTGCTTCACAGTGCCTTGAAAATTAGGGAGATTGCGTCCATTTTTGGCCAATGCGCGGCTCCGACCCGGCCAGTAGGCGCTCGATGTTGCGCCGATGAGCACCGATCACATACACCCCGCCCGCCAACGCAAACAACAAATAGGGCAAAGGTTGAGCTGTTGCCCACATCACCACCGGAGCCGCCACTGCCGCCAGCAGGGAGCTGAAGGAAACGATGCGGGTGAGGGCGAGCCCCAGCAGCCAGACGCCGAAAGTTGTCAGGGCTACTGGCCAAGCCATAGCCAACAAGATCCCCAGGCTGGTGGCCACCGATTTGCCCCCCCTGAAGCCCAGCCAGCAGGAACGGCTATGGCCGATCACCGCGAACAATGCCGCCAAAACCACCCACCACGCGGATCCCAAGGCCGATCCCAGAGCCACTGCTGCTGCCCCCTTGGCAGCATCCACCAGCAACACCAGCAGGGCGGGCCCCTTGCCCAACGTCCGCAACACATTGGTTGCTCCGGTAGAGCCGGATCCCTGTTGGCGAATATCGATGCCTCCCCACCAACGACCTACCCAGTAGCCGGTTGGAATGGATCCCAGGAGATAGCCCCCCAGCGCAGCGAGAAGAGCCGTAAGCAATGCAGGCATAGCAGGATCTGGAACGCTCTTCCCTCACTTTGCCACAGGGTCTGGGCTGCAACTGGGATCTTGCCCCGTCCGGGAGCTTTTGGCTGCTCGCGGCCTCGTCTGCAACACCGTTACGTTCGCGCCAGCGGTGCGGAGCACTTTCCCCCTGCCGTGGGCCCCGAAGAGGCGGGACAGAGTTCTCTCCACCCAATATCGAGAGTCGCTAAATATCGAGAGCCGCCAGATCCAAATGGGCACTGTGGGCCTCAATAAACTCCCGTCGGGGACCAACGGCATCTCCCATCAAGATGGTGAAAATGCGATCCGCCTCCACCGCATCTTCGATGGTGATTTGTTTGAGGGTGCGCGTTGCCGGGTTCATGGTGGTCTCCCAAAGTTGTTCGGGCATCATTTCCCCCAGACCCTTGAACCGTTGGATGGTGTACTTGGTGTTGGCAGGCAGCCCCCGCAGGATCTGGTCTTTCTCGGCGTCGCTGTAGCAGTAGCGAACATTGTTGCGACCCCACTCGATTTTGTAGAGCGGCGGACAGGCGATATAGACATAGCCCTGTTCCAGAAGCGCCTTTTGATAGCGGTAGAAAAAGGTCAGCAACAGGGTGCGAATGTGGCTGCCGTCCACGTCAGCATCGGTCATGAGGATGATGCGGTGGTAGCGCAGTTGGCTGGGATCAAATTCATCGCCTTTAACTCCCAAACCCAGCGCTGTAATCATCGCCTGAATTTCGGCGTTTTTGTAGATCTTGGCGGGATCCGCCTTTTCAATGTTGAGGATCTTGCCGCGCAGGGGCAACACCGCCTGAAACTGCCGATCCCGACCCTGTTTGGCGCTGCCGCCTGCAGAGTCGCCTTCCACCAAATACACCTCAGATTCCGCCGGGTCGCGGCAACTGCAATCGGCCAACTTCCCCGGCAGCGTGGAAGATTCCAGGGCAGATTTGCGCCGCACCAATTCCCTGGCCCGCCGGGCTGCCTCGGCAGCATTGAAGGACTGGATGGCCTTATCGACGATCCCCCTGGCCACGTTGGGGTTGAATTCCAAGTACTCCGTGAGCGCCTCGGAGACGAGGGTTTGCACAATGCCCCGCACCTCGGTGTTGCCCAACTTGGTTTTGGTTTGCCCCTCAAACTCGGGGTTGGGCACCTTGACCGAGACGATGGCCGTCAACCCCTCGCGCACATTTTCTCCGGCCAGGTTGCTGTCGGAGTCTTTCAGCTTGTTGAGCTTGCGGGCTTGACTGTTGATGGTGAGGGTAAGAGAGGTTTTCAAGCCCTCCAGGTGGGTACCCCCTTCGTTGGTGCGGATGTTGTTGGCAAAGCCGATCAAATTGTCGGTGTACACATCCGAGCACCACTGCAGCGCCACTTCCACCTCCACACCATCCCGCTCCCCTTGGATGTAGATGATGTCGGAGTGGATGGGCGTTTTTTCGTGGTTGATAAAGGCTACATATTCCCTGATGCCGCCTGCATATTGATAGGTTTCGCAGTGGGGCGGATCCCGCCGCAGATCGCTAAAGGTAATTTTCAAGCCGGCATTGAGGTAGGCCAATTCGCGAAAGCGGGCCGCCAGCAGGGCATAGTCGAACTCTCGCTCGGGAAAGATCAGCCCATCCGGCTTGAAGCGCACCTCTGTACCCCGTCGATTGGATCCCTTGGGCTGGGGTTCGGATTTCAGGGATCCCACCACCGCCCCGCGCTCGAACCGTTGAAAGTAAACCTTGCCCTCTCGCCAAACCGTCACCTCCACCCATTCGGAGAGGGCATTCACCACCGATACGCCCACGCCGTGCAGCCCGCCGGAGACCTTGTAGCCGCCACCGCCAAACTTGCCCCCCGCATGCAACACCGTCAGCACCGTAACCAGGGCCGACTGACCGGTTTTGGGGTGGATGTCCACCGGAATGCCACGGCCATTGTCCAAGACGGCTACCGAGCCGTCGGGATGCAGGCTGATCTGAATATCGTCGCAATAGCCGGCCAGGGCCTCATCAACGGAGTTGTCCACCACCTCGTACACCAAATGGTGCAACCCCTTCGGCCCGGTGGAGCCAATATACATGCCAGGGCGTTTGCGCACAGCCTCCAAGCCTTCCAAAACTTGGATCTGCTCTGCACCGTAGTTTTCCGTCATTCCCAACTCCAATTCCGAAGAAGGCTCCCGGCCAAGATCAACAGAAACCCAGAAAAATTGACCTTAAAGGCCTAGGATGAGCTTAGCATCAAAAAACTGCCCCTATAATAGCACAAAAGGCTAGAACGGCCACACAGGCGCTTCTGAGGGCCAAGTTCAGGATGGGATGCAGGTACGGAAGTCAGGCCGTCTTGTCGAACTCTAACCCAGAAAGCTCTCCACCAGCCCAGGCGGCGGCTGCACGTGCAGTGCGCCTTTTTCCAAATCCACGACGGGCACCAGGGCTTTCACAAAGGGGATCAACACCTGCCGGTGATCAGGGGTTGTTATCTCCAGCACATCCTGGCCGGCTGCCAAAATCCCCGAAACCTGTCCCAGCAGCTCCCCCTGGCGATAGACGGTCAAGCCGATGAGATCGCGGTAGTGGTACTCTTCCGGCTGCAGGGGCAAGCGGTGGGAAGCCGGCACCAGCAGCCTAGCTCCTACCCAAGTCTCAGCCGCCGTTCGATCGGGGATCCCTTCCAGTCGCACCAAATAAAGACCCTTAGCCGGGAAAAACTGCCCCTCAATCAGGGAATGCAGCAGGGGCTCGGGATCCGTATCCCGCTGCAGCCAGCGCGGTCCGGGCTCTGTGAGGCGTTCTGGGAAATCCGACCAGCACCTAACCCGCAGCCAGCCCCGCAAGCCGTGGGCCGCCACCACCTGTCCCACCAGCAGCCAAGCCGGATCCTGGGCCATCATGGTCAGTCAACTCAGTCGAGCCGGGGAAAGTCCACTTCGGTTGGGAAAGCGGTCGGGGTGCGCAGCTTCTGAGAGGTCACTGTGCGAGAACCTTCCCCACCCTTAGCCACGTCCACCATGGAGAGCAGCCCTTGCAGGGTGCCAGGGATCGAATTGGGATCCATGAAGATCACCTTCGCGCTGGGACTGCTGCCCACCTTGAGGCCCATGTCAATATAATTTTGCGCCATCAGGTATTGCAGCGCATTGGCTGCCTCTGGGTTCTCCTGCAGCGTGGCGGCAATGGTTTTGATGGCTTCAGCCGTGCCTTCAGCCAGCAGCAGCCGCTCTCGCTTCTCCGCTTCTGCTCGCAATAGCTGTGCCTTGGCGGCCCCCGCAGCCTGGTTGATGCTGGCCTGCTGCTCCCCTTCTGATTTCAGAATAGCGGCCCGCTTTTCCCGCTCGGCAGCCATTTGTTTTTCCATCGAGTCTTGCACGGTTTTGGAGGGTTGAATGTCCCTGACTTCCACGCGGGTGATCTTGATCCCCCAGGGATCTGTGGCCTCGTCCAGCTCTGTCAAAAGGCGAGCGTTGATCTCGGCGCGGGAGGAAAAGGTTTGATCCAAATCCATACGGCCAATTTCTGCCCGCAGAGCCGTCAGCACCAGGTTAATCAAAGCCCGCTGCACGTCCTCGACCGCATAGCGGGCCTTGATCATGTCGGTGATGCGCCAGTAGACCACCGCATCGGCCATCAAAGAGACGTTGTCGCTGGTGATGCACTGCTGAGGAGGCACATCCAACACCTTCTCGCGGATGGTTTCCCGGAACACAATCCTATCGATGGGGGGAAGAATAAAGTGCAATCCTGGGGTCAACTTGCGGTGAAACCTGCCTAAACGCTCTACCAGTGCCTCATATCCCTGGCTGATGATTTTGACCGAGTTGAACAGGTAGCCGATAAAGATCAGGGCAATGGCCGCTAAGATACCTGGCATAGGGCTTTCCTCCTGATGGGGAGTTCAGTCCCCATTCTAGACGGTTGCTAGACGGTTGTTGGGACTGCTCCCTTCACTTGGATCACGCCTCAACAGAAATGTGGTGGACTCAGCAGGATAAGCAGTCCTCGGAACATATAGAGTTTCTTAAGATTTTTCAGGCCGCAGCCAACGACCTGAGATCACCCGGCAAAAAGCTCGTGAGGGGATCCCGTCCATGAAACTGAGCAGCAGGAATCTAGAAGTTGCTTTGAACAAAATCTATGACGTGATCGTGGCCGGAGGAGGAGCAGGGGGACTATCGGCGGCAATCTATCTGGCCCGTTACGGACTGAGTTGCCTGGTGGTGGAGAAGGGCAGAGGCCGATCTTTTTGGATGCAGGATTTGCGCAATTATCTGGGCTTGCCCCCGACCACTCCAGGGCGAGAGCTGTTGCGCCAGGGAACAGAGCATGCCCTCAGCTTGGGGGTAGATTACCTGCGCGGTTTTGTGGAAGATGCCACCGATGAGGGAGACCTTTTTGCAGTCAAGGTCAAGGTGGGAAAAATGAACAGCCTCTACCCCGTTTTTCGGAGCAAATATTTGATCGCGGCAACCGGCATTATGGATTACTTGCCCCAGTTGTCGGATATGCAGAATGTTTACGACTACGCGGGCTATTCACTGCATGTCTGTATGATCTGCGATGGCTACGAAATGCGGGATCAGAAGGCGGTGTTGATCGTCAATTCAGAAGATCGGATCAATACAGCTTTTGTCCTCAACTGGTTTACACCCTATATCTCGGTGTTGACCCACGGCCTCTGCTCGGTCGGCCCCGACATGCGCAAAAAACTAGCGGATCATGGCTACCCACTCTACGAAACTCCCATTCGTCGTTTTTGGGGAGAAAACCATCAATTGCAGGGTGTGGAGCTGGAAGATGGCACCTACATCGAAGCGACCACCGGCTTGGTGGCGATGGGAGCCAAATACCACAATGCTTATTTGAAAGGGATCCCCGGCTTGAAATGGCAAGGGGAAAACCTGCTAACCGACGAGTGGTGTCGCACTGCTCATCCGCGGCTGTTTGCACTGGGCGATTTGAAGCAGGGCCTGAACCAAGTGTCGATTGCGGTTGCCGATGGCACCCTAGCTGCCACAGCCATTTGGCGGGACATCCGACGGGCCTCGCCTGCACGTAAATGGGAAGAGCGCCTGCTCTCGCCACCTGGGATCCCAGGGCCTTCCGGATCCTCACTAAATTGATGGGCTCTATCGAGCTTGGGTGGCTTCTGTCCTATGATTGGTTGCGAAGGATTAAGCCATTCCATGCACTCTCTGAAAGCGTTGAAAGCGTTGATATTTTGCCTAGCCTTCCTACTGGTTGGACTGATCTACTACTGCACGGTAGGGGCCCAGCCTCTTTTTGAGCTGAACCTGACGGCCACCTCGGAATACAACCTCATTCTCCCCATCGAAAGCATTCGGGTGGTGCGCGGTGCCAATCCCCAAGATTTGCTCATTTATCTATCAGCTCCTTCGGCAGCCTGGATCCATCAAGAAGAGGTGAACGGGCACTATTTGATTGACATCCCCTACGGAGTCATTACCCGTACAACAACCGTCGAGATTGCCTCGGATCTGCCCTATCGGCTGAGCTGGGGCAACCAAAATGAGCAGACGGGGCGACTGTTGATTACCCCTGCTCCCCCTCGTGTGGAGGTGTTTCTGCAGCATAGCTGGATCCCGGATCCCGACTTTCTCGATCCGGCGGAAAACAGCCAACCTTTGCAACTGCCCTTGGAAGAAATGCTGGGGCCTTTACTGGAGGTGCCGCCTCGTTCTGCCTTTCTGACCATTGACGATGGCCCCTGGCCTCAGTCTACCCCCCGACTTTTACAGGTTTTGGATGATCTTCAGATCCCGGCCACTTTCTTTGTTATTGGCACCCACGTTTCCCGATTTCCAGAATTGGCTCAATCGATTCAGGCCCATCACCACACCCTAGCCAATCACACTTTTACCCACGATTATCAACGTCTCTACGGAAGCAATGAGCTGTTTTATGCTGAGGTGGATCAGACAACCCAACTGCTCAAAGCGTTGAACTTGGATCCCCAACTGGTTGTTCGCCCACCGGGAGGTTTTCGCCTAGATTCTGCTTTGCGCCATTCTCTAGAGCAGGCAGGGTATCGCGTTCTTTACTGGAACATGAGCGCAGAAGATGCCTACGCCGGCCAAAGTGCAGCCCAACTTTTGGAGCGCATTCGAGCCCAGTTGCCGGCGATCCAAGCTTCCGAGCGGCCCCTGGTTTTGCTGCTGCACGATCGCTGGCCCCACACTGCAGAGGCCCTGCCGGATATCGTCGCCGCCATTGAAGGGGCGGGCTATCGCTTTTTGCCTTGGCCGGCCATCAGGGATCCCGTTTGAAGGGCTGGCAACAGGTTTTCTGGCTTGAGGACTCCGACCCGCCTTTGCCGGCTGGGGATGTTCAAAGAAGGGCTGCATCTCGCTCAGCTCAGCAGCGTTGCCCAGAGATAACGGAGGCCTGTGCCTTGACAAGCTTTTCCCCAAGTAGCACATTGAAAGTTTACAGGACTTGGCTGCGGGCCGAGGAAGATGAGCGAGAGGACATTATTCGATAAGGTGTGGGATGCCCATACGGTGCGGATTTTGCCCTCTGGGCAGACGCAGTTGTTCATCGGCCTGCACCTAATTCACGAGGTGACCAGCCCGCAGGCTTTTGCCATGCTGCGGGAGCGCCATCTGCCGGTTCTGTTTCCCGAGCGGACGGTGGCCACAGTGGATCACATCATTCCCACCGACAACCGGGCACGGCCTTTTGCGGATCCCTTAGCGGAGGAGATGATCCAGGAACTGGAGCGCAATTGTCGGCAATACGGCATCCGTTTCTACAACAGTGGCTCCGGTCGGCAGGGGATCGTGCATGTGATTGCCCCGGAGCAGGGGTTAACTCTGCCGGGGATGACCATTGCCTGTGGGGACAGCCACACCTCTACCCACGGGGCCTTTGGGGCCATTGCTTTTGGGATCGGCACCAGCCAGGTGCGAGACGTATTGGCCACCCAAACTTTGGCTTTGTCCAAGCTCAAGGTGCGCCGCATTGAGATCCACGGCAAGTTGGGGCCGGGAGTTTACGCTAAGGATGTAATTCTGCACATCATCCGCAAGCTGGGGGTCAAAGGCGGGGTGGGCTACGCCTACGAGTATGGGGGCAGCGCCATTGAAGCCATGAGCATGGAAGAGCGCATGACCCTCTGCAACATGTCCATCGAGGGAGGGGCCCGCTGCGGCTACGTCAACCCCGATGGGGTGACCTTTGAGTATTTGCGGGGGCGAGAGTTTGCCCCCCAGGGATCGGATTGGGAAGAGGCGGTAGCCTGGTGGAAAAGTCTGGCCAGCGACGGCGATGCCCGCTACGACGATGTGGTGGTCTTCCAGGCCGCAGACATTGCGCCGACGGTTACTTGGGGGATCACCCCCGGCCAAGGGATTGGGGTGGATGAGCGGATCCCTGCCCCAGAAGATCTGCCGGAAAGCGAGCGGGAACTGGCCAAAGAGGCCTATGCCTACATGGACTTGCAGCCGGGGGATCCCATCGTGGGGACACCGGTGGATGTCTGTTTTATCGGCAGTTGCACCAATGGCCGCTTGAGCGACCTGCGGGAGGCAGCCAAGATTGCTAAGGGGCGACGGGTGGCCCCAGGGGTGAAGGCGTTTGTGGTGCCCGGCTCAGAACGGGTAAAGCAGGAGGCAGAACAGGAGGGCCTGCGGGAGATCTTCGAGGCGGCGGGGTTTGAGTGGCGGGATCCCGGTTGCTCCATGTGTTTGGCGATGAACCCGGATCGGTTGGTGGGGCGCCAGATCAGCGCCTCTTCTTCCAACCGCAACTTCAAGGGCCGCCAGGGATCCCCCAGCGGGCGCACCCTGCTCATGAGCCCGGCCATGGTGGCAGCAGCGGCAGTCAGCGGCAAGGTGGTGGATGTGCGGACACTGCTTTAACCAACCGTCTCTCAGGCATAGCGGGGACTGGATTTGAACCAGTGACCTTCGGGTTATGAGCCCGACGAGCTACCAGGCTGCTCTACCCCGCGGCGCTTTTCTAGCCTAGCTTGTCCTCCGGCTAACCGGCAAGCCTACAACTTGGGTTTCGCCGGGCATTCTCTTCGGGGATCCCCGTCGCACCTGGATGAGCTGGGCGGTGATGCTGATGGCAATCTCGGCGGGGGTTTCGGCGTGGATCTCCAGGCCAATGGGGGCAAAGAGCCGAGTAAACTACCCGGCTCCGACCGCTAAGCGGTACGGAGCGGGCTTTCAGTAGCCCTGAGCCTGCTCTGCCCTACCAGAGAACAAAACAGGCCCGAACCTCTAGGCTGGTTTACGGCAGCCCCCAAGAGCGCAATCACATTCGCACCATTCAAATCCGCATCCCCTTCCCATCCACAGTGCCCACACTTGAACGACTTACCACTGCGGTAGGATTGCGCAGGATCGGGATGGATGTGTAAACACTTGTGACAGGTCTGCGACGTGTAAGCAGGCGGCACAAGAACCAGAGAAACCCCTGCAACCCTCGCCTTGTATTCCAGAAACTGGCGTAGTTGGTAGAACGCCCAACTGTTGGCCCTGCGCCGCTCGGCTTTGCTGCGGGGTTGTTGGTTGATGCGCTCCCGGATCCCTGTCAGGTCTTCCAAAGCAATAGCGCTGTTTGTGACCTTTGCCCTAGAGACAATAGCTTTGGAGATGCGATGATTGACCCACGTTTGAAAGCGCCTCTCCTTGCCAGACAGCCGTTGCAACAGTTCTCTGCATCTGCGCCGCGAACTGCGTGTGCCCTTACTGGCTTTGCGTTGAAGTACCGCCCTCAGCTTGGAGTAGTGGTCGCGGACTCGGTTCAACTGCTGTCCATTCCAGTTATCCCCCTCTGACGTATGAGCAATATCCGTCCTTCCCAAATCCACCCCCAGCACTCTATCCGTGCCTTGCGGTGGGCACGGTTCCGTTTCCACACAGATTTGAATGGAGTAGGAACCGTCTTTGCGCTTGACCAGAGTGGCAGATTTGGGATTGGAGCCTGCCAACTGTTCTCTCTGGTAGCGGCCAATCGCCAGCTCAAAGCGCTCTCGACCCTCCACCGTGGTCAGCGACACCGTCCAGTCTTTCTCGCGAAACGAAAAGATACGGGCATCGTAGGTCGCAAAGCCTCTCTTGAACGCTTTGACCGGACGGTTTTTCTGTTGGGCAACTTTACGGGCACCGGCCAGCCGTCTGCAGACCTGCTGATCGCGTAAGCGGGACGTAGTCCTTGCCAAGTTACTGGATAAGCCGAACCGAGCGCGAATCTGGTAATAGCAAAGGGACTGGAGTTTGACTGCGTTGACTACTTTTTCTGGTGTGTTTTGGTTGACCCAGTTCAACGCCTGCACAAAGGCATCCATTGTCGCGTCCAATTTGGCGGCTTGCGACTGGGACACCTTGAGCTTGCAGGAGACGGTCAGGACTTGGGTCATGGTTCTATCATAACTTCCGCATTCCTCCCGACACTGACCCTACGGGTACAGTGCGGGGCTCCTGCGATTTCTAGCTGAAGGCGGTCTCCGGGATCCCTTCCTGGGCCAGGGACAGGCCGCAGTGGCCCGCTCCGACGATCAGCAGGGTGGGGGAAGGGAGGAGGGGCTCGACCCAGGATCCCGCGAGGAGCTGTGGGCGGGATGGCAGGGAGGCAAAGTGCTCCACATTGCTGTCGCCAAGCCTGAGGTAGGGGAACCCCTGGGGATCGAGGGGAGTGATCAGCCAAGCCCTTTGCCCTTGGGTCAGAGCCTGGAGGATCTGGGCCACCAACGTTTGGGCAGGGGATCCCTGCCATCGCTGTAGCCAAATGTGCATCCGTCCCCCGCAAACGCCCAGGGGAGGGCTGTTGAGATCGAGGGAAACCGGCATCCCAGCCGGCCAGGACTCCGTCTTGCCGAAGTGCTCCGCGCTGCTCTCGCCATCGCCAACGGGAACAGCGGTCTGCAAAAGGGTTTGCGCTCGGGCAATGACTTCCGCTTCGGCAGCTCCACCGCCAATGGTGCCCAACAGGTGCCATCAGATCCCACAGCCAGTCTTGCCCCCGCCTGGTGAGGCACAGATCCCTGGGTGCGGACCACCGTGGCCACCACCAGCGGCCCGCGGGAGAGCATGTCTGCCAACTGTCGGTAAAAGGTCTCGTCCACCTCAGCCTCGGTTATGCCTACGGCACCCTAGCGGGAACGGTCAGGGACTCAATGATCAAGAAAGCCCCTCTAGGATGGCCTGATGGAAGGCAACCCGGAAAGCCTGGAACCCGTTCTCCTGCCGACCGTGGTAGACGGCGTTGGTGAGCAGCGTCACCACCAGCTCCCGCTCTGGATCGATCCACAGAGAGGTTCCGGTGAAGCCGGTGTGGCCGAAGGCGCTGGGGCTGAACGGGGAGCTGCTGGCCAAGGGATCCGGAGAGCGCAAGGCAAACCCCAAACCCCGGCGCTCGTGACAGCAGTGCGCATCACCTTGCCGAGGCAACTGCTCGCGGGTCATTTCCCTCACCGTTTGGGGCTGCAGCAGGGATCCCGTCAAAAAACTCTCTCCGAAAGCGGCTACTTCCTCTGCCGTGGCGAATAGTCCGGCATGGCCGGCGATCCCGCCCAGGCGGGCGGCATTTTCGTCGTGAACCTGCCCCTGTAGGCGGCGCTTTCGCCAAGGACACAGCTCGGTGGGGGCACAAGAGCCAGAGACAGAGGATGGGTCAAAGGGATCCCCTGGATAAAACTGAGTTTGGCTCAGGCCCAGAGGCTGCAAGATCCGGGCGTACAAGATCTGATCCAGACGGGTTCCGCTCAGACGTTCCAAAGCCAGCCCCAGCAGGATCAATCCAAGATCGCTGTAGACTGTGCGGGATCCCGGCCTGTAGGCCAAAAAGGTGTGCAGGGCCATGTGCCGGGCCGATTCGGCATCGGGCTGTCGAAACAGGGGCCGCCAGGCGGGCAAACCGGCGGTGTGGGCCAGCAACTGTCGCACCGTCACCTGTTCTGTTGCAACAAGCTGGCCTAAGGATTCCGGTTCCACAGCAATCCATTTCCCCGGCTGCAGAGGATCTTCATAGGGGGCAATGGGGCGGGATCCCTGAAACTCCGGCAACAGGAGACTCACCGGTTGATCCAACAGCAACGCTCCGGCTTCCACCAGGGCCATGCAGGCGGTGGCGGTGTAGAGCTTGGTCAGCGAGGCCAGGTCAAAACGGGTGGCCGAGGTTGTTGGTTGGCGCCGGGTCTCAGGGTCGAGATAACCTGCCGCCCTTGAGTAAATACACCTTCCCTTGTGGCGGATGGCCACTTGGGCAGCGGGGAAAAGGTGCGGAATGGCAGAGTTGAGCAGCCCCTCCAGCAAGGCTGGATCCCAACCCATCTGCTTCTCCTCCTGGCTTGGGGATCCCCAGTCCAACAAACAACTTGTAACGGTGTTTACAAAAGCCTACTGCTTCCCCAGCTAGGATGCCACCACGGCAGGCTACATCATCAAGGGATCCCGAGTGCGGCTGGAGTTGTTGCAAGCCTTTTTGAACGTGGTGGAAACGGGCAGCTTTTTGGCCGCTGCTCGCCTCAGCGGTCTGACCCAATCGGCTATTAGCCGCCAGATCCAGGCCCTGGAGGAAGCGGTGGGGGCTCCGCTGTTGCATCGCAAAAGCCCGGTGGCTCTAACCGTAGCTGGGGAACGGCTTTTGCCCCATGCCCGTCGCATCTGTCAGGAATGGCAGCGGGCTCAGGAAAGCATTCGAGAATGGCTGCAGGGCCAGCAAACTGAGCTCTGCATTGCTGGGATCCATTCTCTGATCGCCCATCAACTGCCGCCGGTGCTGCAACAGTTTTGCCGGGAGTACCCAGAGGTGCAGTTGCGGGTTACCGCTCTGGGCAGCGACCGCGCCTTAAAGGTGCTCAGGGATGGGCTGGTGGATGTGGCCCTGGTGATGGAGAACCCCCTGATGACGCGGGGGGCAGAGCTGGTGGTGGAGCCACTGTACTCCGAGCCGATTCAAGTGTTGATGCCCGCCAACCATCCCCTCAGCCGCTACGAGCGGATCCCCTGGAAGGTGCTGGCGGAGTATCCCCAGGCTGTGTTCAAAGATGGCTATGCCATGCGCTCCTTGGTGGGATCCCATCTGGCCCGGCAGGGGCTTCCCCTCAAAGCAGCCCTGGAACTGAACACCTTGGATGCCTTTCGGGGGGTGGTGCGACAGGGGCAGTTGATTGCCCTCCTGCCGGAGTCGGCCCTGGTGGACTGCTGCGCCGATCCGGATTTGCAGGTGCGACCCACCGAGCCCCCCCTATTGAGGCGACAGGTGGTTATGGTCACCACCAGCGATCGCTATCGGATCCCTCCCATTCGCCGGTTTTTGCAGTTGGCCGCCCAGCTTATCAGGCAGTCTGAGGTTGAGCCTGCTTCCGGTACAGATCCCCATTTCCCTCAGCCCTCTGCCGGGCTGTTGTCAGTTCTGTAGGGATTTTTTGTAGAAATTTCTGTAAGTTGTCAAATACCTGTATCGGTAGTTGCAAGTGTTCCGCCGTTATCTCCCCCTACTTGGGTAGCCCAGCGCTCCCGACCGCCGATGCCATGAGCCAAGAGTTTCGCGAGCTGTTGAAAAAAATCGGCAGCGGCACCCACACCCACCAGGATCTCAGCCGGGCAGAGGCCGCCAGCGCTGCTCGGATGCTCCTGCGGGGGGAAGCCACTCCCGCCCAGATCGGGGCTTTTTTAATTGCCCACCGCATCAAGCGCCCCACTGCCGAAGAGCTGGCCGGTATGTTGGATGCCTACGCAGAAGACGGCCCTCTTCTGCCCCAACGGGATTTGCCCCATCCCTTGATCATCTTTGGCCATCCCTACGATGGCCGCTCGCGGACGGCGCCGCTGGGGGTGCTGGTGGCTTTGCTGCTGGCGGCGGCAGGGTCAGCCGTTTTGCTGCATGGCTCTGGCTTCTGTCCCACCAAGTATGGGCTGCCTTTGGAAACGGTGTGGCGGAGCTTGGGGGTAGATTGGCGGGGGCTATCCCTGGAGCGGGTGGGGCAACTGCTGGAACAAACCGGGCTGGGATTTTTGTATTTGCCCACCTGTTTTCCCCAGGCTCAGGCCCTGATGGACTACCGGGATCAAATCGGCAAGCGCCCCCCCTTGGCCACCTTGGAGCTGGTCTGGACACCCTACCAAGGCCCCTTTCACCTGGTGGCCGGGTACGTGCATCCGCCCACCGAGGCCACGATGCTGGAGCTGTTTGCCCTGCGGGAGATCCGGCAATTTACCACCGTCAAAGGTTTGGAAGGCAGTTGCGACCTGCCGCGGGAACGGGCGGCCATTCTCAACCAGGGCAGGAAACGGCTGCTCTTGAAGGCTCGCGATTGTCACTTGGCAGGCCCGGAGATTCCCCTCTCCGGCGAGAAAGAGCTGCTCCAACAGATGCAGCAGGTGCTCAGCGGGGATCCCTGTGAACTCACCCCAGCCGCTCTCTGGAATGGGGGTAGCTATCTGTGGCTCCTCGGGCTTGCTCCATCCTTGCCAGAAGGGATCCAACAGGCGGAAGACCTACTTCGCTCCGGACGGGTGATGGAGAAGCTGAAACAACTGATCCAGGTGATTGACCTCTCCTAGGACTGGCATCCCCTGTTTTGATGGCTGGAGTCAAGCTCTCCAGCCCAGGGAAAAAAGCCCCCCGGCCAGCTCCAGGGGGCAAGAAGGGAAAGGTTGGATCCTTCAGGGCAACAACTCTTCGATGGCCTCTTCCTTGGTGTTGGTGCGGCGGGAGAGGGTGCGGCGGTCGAAGGTCATGTGGATCTCCCGGTTTTGCTCGCCATCGGCAGCCACCGCAAAGATGGGGAAGTCGATGTTGCCGTCTGGGAAAGCCATGTGGAAGCGGAAGGTGCCATCGGGGTTGAGCTGGATCTTGCGCCCGCCAATGGTAACGGTGGCATCCGGCTCTGTGGCCCCATAGACAATCAGCTCGGCATCGGCCACCAACCAGAACTTGCGAGAGCGCTGCGGCAGCACTTCGGAAGCCCCCGAGAACAGGCCCAGGCCGGATCCTGAAGCCATCCAGGGAGCAGCGGGCACCTCCGCCATGGCCATCCCCATCATGCCCACACCCGAGGGGATGATAAACGAGCTGATGGCCTGCTCGGGCACCAATTGGCGGCTGCCCATCTGGTGGCTGCCAAACAGGGATCCCGCCACCCGCATCGCCTCAAAGCCACCCACCATTTCCAGGAAGGGATCGACCATGGCCCCTTGCTGCGGCTCATCGCCCTTGTAGGCCACCACACCCATGCCGGTGGCACTGCGCTTGTAAGGCTCGCTGAGCTGGTAGAGGGTGCGGCCCTGCAGGGCCATATCGAAGGGCACCGTCAGGAAATGCTCTTCAAACCAGTCGGAAGGATAGACCGGCGGCACCATCACTGCAGCCGAGCGGGCCAACATCAGCCAGCGGCCATCTGCCGTCCGGTAGCCGATCTCCACAATGTAGGAACGATCGCTCACCGGAATCGGCAGGTACCACTCCCGCGCCAACTCGTCACAGGGGTACTCCTGCATGCTGTGGGCCGGCTGGTAGCTGAAATCGATATCCGTCACATCGTAGAGGCGCAGCGCCAATTGCTGACCCCCCTCGCGGCGCTTGCTCTCCTTGGCCTCGTTGGGCACATCCCAATAGGCGTAGGCCCACTGGGGATCCCGCGGCAGCAAAACAATGCGGCTTTCCCCGTAACCGCCCGGCAAATCGCCCAGCCCTTTGTCCACATCGGCCAGATCCGGCTTACCGCCAACCTCTTGGCCCACAAACTTCGTTTGGGTAACCGACTCTTGGCCGCTCGGCTCTGGCATCGTGTCAGCGGGACGACCGCTGCGAGCAGCTTGGGCTTCCCGAATGGCCTGGACAAGTTGCTCCTTGGTCATGCGGCTGTACTTGGGGATCTGATAGCGGGCAGCTTCTTCCCGCAACTGCCGGATGGTCATTTCTTCCAACGGGATCCGCTCTTGTGGCATGGTCGGGGTCTCCTGTCTTCTCTTCGACAAATCGGGCTTTGTGCAATGCTCCAGCTTCTAACCCAAAGGCCGATCCCAGCTTGCGGCTCAGTACAGCCTCGAACCCGCTGGCGTGCCGGCCTGCCTTGCGCTCTCCAGCCGCTGACAACCATCAGGTGGGGATCAACGGGGATCATCAAGAATGATGAACCCATGTTTGCGTATTTTTGCCTGTCGGTCAAGACCCTGGGGATCGCTGGGGATCAATCTCTTGTTCTCCGACCCACCTTTAGGGAGAGGCCAGGAGCCCCAGCTGCTCTCAAGCCAAGGGGAAGACTGCGCGGGATCCCCTGCCGAACCGGCCCTGCCTGGGTAGCATGGGGGAGGATGAGCGGTTGCCGAGCGGGCCGCAGGTTTTGAGGCCAAGAGGTGTGGGCATGAGGTGGTGGAAGTATGGGATTCAAGGCATACGGATCCAAGTGAGCTGGGCAGCACTGGGGATCCTGCTGGCGGGGCCGGTCTTGCCGGTGGAAGCTGTGGATGCCCAAACGCTGTTTCCTCCCCTTTACCGCTTGCAAGGGGGATCCCCTACCCTGCCCGCTTCTGAAGCAACGCCCTGGCGTCCAGTAACCCAGGATTCTGTTCCGCTCCCACAAACAGATCAAGCCGATCCAAAAGTCCAGCCGGCCCAACCCGGCCATGGAGAAGTGGCAGAAGGCCCGGTTTTCGATCTGGATCTGTTGCGGCAGTTCGGCACCAGCCCCGGCGGCAGTGGCTCTGGATCCCGGCAGGGGGAAGTGGTCGGGCCGGGCAGCGGCCAGAGTGGGGTGCGCGGAGCCAGCCCTGGCTCAGGGATGGGTGCGGGCCAAGGGCCAGGGGGTGGAGCGGGTCTGGAAGCGGGATCCCAGCGGCGGGAACCGCAAGTGACGGGGTTGATTGTGGATGCGCGGGGCTTAGATTTCTTGCCCAGCCAGTCGATGCGCCTGTTTGATCCCGACGGCAACCAAGTCTACACCCCTGTCAATCTTGGCCAAGACCTCAACGCCGCCTTCGTGGGCAGCGAGGGCACAGCCGCCTATGCCACCTCGGAAGAGCAGGCCCGCTCGCTGGTAAACCGCATTGGGGAACGGCCCCACCGCATTCGCGCCATCCGTACCCTTGGCTACGACCTGGTGATTTCCGCCGAAGATGCCTTTAGCCTGCGCCAGATGAATGCGACAGATGGCTTCCTGGATCGCTTTGCCGTGGTGGTCATCTGGGATGGCAGCCAAGCCAGTCTCCCCTGAGGCCCAGGGATCCCAACATGGCCATCCAAGTGCAGGACAGGGGAATGCTAGCCTAACAAAAGTGCTCTGTCTGCACCGCCCCTGGCGGGGTTGTTGCTGTGCCTGCGGCACCCTATGTTGCCACGCAACGCTTACGCGAACAGGAACCGCAACGCTGTCGCGACGAGGCCGCAAACGCTATCTTCCCCTAGCCCTATGCAACGGTTTGCCAACCAACCTCTGCGGGAACATCCCCACCTGGCGGTGTTTTCCTCCAGCAAGGTGGGCAATTTTGTGGTTACCATCCCGCTGTTGCGGGGCCTCAAGGAGAAGTACCCCGATTGTGTGCTGGACTTTTTCGGCAGCGAAATTACCCGCGACTTCGAACTTCACTGTCCCTACATTGACTTTAGCTTTCCTCTTTACAGCCGTCGCCCCGATTACCTCGAGGCCCTAACCGCTGCTGTGCGAGAACGGGTGGCTCAGGCCGGGCCCTACGATCTGGCCATCAACTGCGACGAGTTCAGCGAGCTCAACTTGGTGGCGGTGACGGCGCTGCGTCCTCAATACATTGCCGGAGCCGGTTTGACCTTGGATTTTCGCCGCAAGTTGGATCCCGGCTCCGACCCGGTGCAGCGCATACTCCAAGACGACGACTGGAACAGCCTGGAGTTTTTGCAGCGCTACAAAGATATCCTCACCAGCAACTACATTGCCGAGATCTTCTGCCGCCTGGCCTATGTGGAGACGGATTTTTTTCGTCTGGAGCTACCCAGCCGGGATCCCGATTTTCCGGTGCCAGAGGTCTTGGTGCACATCACCACTACCCGCCGCGCCAAGATGTGGCCTCTGGAGTACTGGCGGCAGGTGATCCAGTGGTGCCAAGGCCAGGGCCTGCAGGTGGGGCTAATCGGCAGCGCGCCGGAGCTGCAGCGATCCCTCTACCACGGCGGCAGCGGCGAAGACGAACTGCTGGCCCAAACAGGAATGGTTGACCTGCGGGGCAAAACCAGCCTCATCGAGCTGGCAGGAGCCTTGAAGCGGGCGCGGGTTTGTATCTCCGTGGATGCGGGGCCGATGCACATTGCGGCGGCGGTGGGCTGCCCTACCATTGCCCTGTTTGGCAACGATGCCGATGGAGATGGGGCCAGCCCGGTGCGACTGTGGGCTCCTCGTCTGCCCCACGTCTATCTCACCCAAACCGCCTACAAGTGCCGGGTCTGCGCAGAGAACAAGTTCAAAAACGAAACCTGCCTGGTGGAGGGTCATCCCTGTATGGCCCATCTCAAGCCGGAAACGGTCATCGGCTACTTGAAAGAGATTCTCAAGCAAACCTAGAGGTTCCACGCCCTCACCCCCAGCCCCTCTCCCAAAGAGAGAGGGGAGCTATGGAGCGACGGGGTGAGTTGTTTCATGGCTACTTGAAATGGCCATGTCTTGGGATCCCCATCTTTTTCCCCCTGGGAATCAGGGGGGCCGGTGGGCAGCAAGGAGTGCCCAGGGGCGCAGTTCGGATCCCTGGAAGTCCGTTTAAGCTGAGAGTTCAAGGCTGAAAACTTAGTGCCTAAACCATTTGGGTGTGAGCTGTGACTTTGGAGATGTGGTATCGCCACCAGCTGAGCCGCTTTGCAGGGTGGGGAAAAACGAGGATCTGGCAAGGAGTTGCCCTGAAGCTGCTGGCCACCGCTTGCTTTGCCTGTTTAGGGGCGATCATCCGGCTCAACACTCCCGCCCTTCATCCGTTTCAGATTGTTTTTTTGCGCAACCTATTCGGGTTTCTCACCCTGTCACCGCTGGTGTTGTGGGCTGGGATCCAGTCTCTGCACACCGCCAAGATGGAGTTTTACCTCCTGCGCTCGGCGATCAGCACGGTGGGGATGTTGCTCTCCTTTTGGGCAGCCAGCCTGTTGCCTCTGGCAGAAGCTACGGCGCTGAGCTTTGTTCAACTTTTGTTTGCCGGCACGATGGCGGTATGGGTGTTGGGCGAGCAGATGCGCTCGTCCCGCTGGCTGGGATTGGGCCTGGGGTTTGCCGGGGCTTTGGTGATGTTGAGGCCAGGCTTCCGAGAGTTTTCTCTGGGAACAGGGCTGGCCTTGGGGGCGGCAGCACTCTTTGCCTGGGTGACCATCGTGCTCAAGATCCTCTCCCGCACCGAGTCCAGCCTCACGATTACGGCCTACATGGGCCTGCTGCAGACCCCCCTTTCCTTTCTGGCTGCCGTCTGGGTTTGGACCTGGCCTTCTCCTGAGCAGTGGCTGTGGATGGTGGCCATGGGGCTACTGGGCAGCATTGGCCAGGTGGCCCTCGCCCAGGCCTACAAGCTGGCTGAGGTGACGATGCTGCTGCCTCTGGATTTCTCCCGTCTGCTCTGGGCCAGCCTAATCGGGTTTTGGGTGTTTGCCGAGATCCCGGATGGGTGGACTTGGATGGGCGGAGCCTTGATCTTGGTGGGCGCCACCTCTGGAGCCTACGGCGAAGCCCGCCTGCCCACAATGCCGACCCAGGCCCGTACCGGCGGAGTTGGATAGCAGACAGATATCCTCTGCCAGGACTTACAGCCGAGGGAGAACAGGGCTGGAGCTGGTCAGGTCTGTGGTGGTAAGGGCCACCAACAGGGCTTCTGGACTGACGGGGAAGGGCAAGTGGTGGATGTCGGATCCTGGCTGGCAGGCCACTTGGGCAGCATGCAGCAGGTCGGCGGATCCCAAGTGACCCAGCTTGAGATCCCGCAAGTTGAGGGGCAGCCCCACCTGGCGGTAGAACTCCAGCAACTGGGTACGTGCTGCCAGCGCCAACTGGCTTCCCTGCAGGATCTCTTCTAGGCGGAGCTGGGCCAAAATGCCGAAAGCCACCTTCTCGCCGTGCAGGGTGGCCCGGTGCCCCGACAAGTGGGTTAGCCCGTTGTGGACAGCGTGGGCGGCCACGGTGCGACACTTAGCCCCACCCATGCCGCCGACGATCCCCGCCAGGCAGATGCAGGCATCCACCACCTGCTTCCAAGCGGTTCCGCCCGGCTCCCTCAAGGCCGCCGCCGATTGCTGGAGGAGCAAATCCCGCAGGACGCGGGCCTGCTGCACAGCGCCAATCACCAGGGCATCTTCTGAACTGCCGCTGCTGACGGAAGACTCGTACCACTTAGCCAAGGCATCTCCGATCCCAGCCACTAGGGTGCGCGCTGGAGCTTGCAGAATCAGCTCATAGTCCAGGATCAGGGCAGCAGGGGCGCGATCCAGGCTCACATCCTGCTGAAAAGCGCCGCTGTCGGAGTAGATATTGGATAGGGCGCTCCAGGCGGCACAGGTGGCCGCAGAGGTGGGCACGGTAACCACCGGGATCCGCAGCCGGTGGGCCACTAGCTTGGCCGTATCCAGTGCCTTGCCACCCCCCACTCCTAAGATGCCGGTTACCGATTCCGCCGTGGCCAGCGCCTGCAAACGCGCCAGCTCGGACTCGCTGCAGTCTACCCCGTAGGTAGTCCAGTGAACTTGGAGGGCGGGATCCCGGGCGAAATTGCGCTCCAGGGGGGCCTCAACTACAGCCAAGGAGCGTTCCCCCCCGATCACCAGCACGCGGGATCCCAGTACCGCAAGGGGCACAGCTTCCAGAATGCCGCTGCCGCGGTACAGCCGACCTGGGGCCGGAATGGCAAGATCCAATTGGCAAGGAGAGGCGCTCAGCATTGCAAGAAAGGGCGAGAAAAAGGACTCCGTCCCGCTATCGCGAATAGCTCAGTGTTCGTAATACAGATAACGATCCTAGCCGAAAAAAGGGCTCCGCGCTGCTGACGCGAACGCAGATGGCTCACCCAAGGTCTGGCTATAGTTAAGCTGTTCATCCCCTCAACTCTGCAGCCTCTAAGGTCTCTGGCCCCCTGACACGTTCGCAGAAGTGTCGCGTAGCGACAACAGTTCTCAGCAAGGGATCCCACCATGAACCCCACAACTCAACATCAGCTCATGCTCAAAATTGTGGCCGGCTCTGCTTGGGCCGATGGGCATTTGGAACCCCAGGAATTGGCCTACTTGGGATCCCTGCTGCGCCGCTATGGTTTGGAGCACGATACCGAGCTGCGAGAAGTAAACTACCCGACCCTGACCTTCGCAGTACAGGGCGGGCTTTCGGTAGCCCTGCAGTTGGCAAGCCAACCACGAGCCTCTGGGGTGGTTTACAGCACCCCCAATCGACCGTTACCAGTGCCTTAAACAACCGTTTCTGGTGTCCGCAGTACAATTATAACCATGGAGGCGGACTTTCCTCTCGACACCGACCCTACGGGTACAGTGCGGGGCTCCTGCGATTTCTAGCTGATCCAAGAGCCCATCCCGATGGAGCAAACCGAGCGCTGGATGGCCGATTATCTAGCCCAGGCTAGCGAAACCGAGCGTATGCAACTTTTGGGAGCAATCGGCAACCTGATGATGGCCGACAACACGGTCTCTCCAGAAGAGCACACCCTCTTGGATGACTACTACACCCTCATGGCCGGGATCCCGGCTCGTCCAGAAGCTGCACCCAACCTGGTGAAGGGCGTTGGGCAATTTTTCCGGCGCATGGCTAAGGCTGTGGGGAGCAGGTGACGCGAGAGTGCATCAGTCTGTGCAGTTGCTCCCCAATAATCTGGATGCCGCTGACAATGCGCTCTTCCGGTTGGTAGCTAAAGGCGAGGCGCAGGGCGTGCTCCCCTTGGCCATCGGCAAAGCAGTGGGTGCCCGGCAGGAAGGTGACCCCCAGGGCGCGAGTAGCCTGCAACAAGGTGCTGGCGCTTAGGGAAGGGGGCAGCTCACACCAGACGAAAAATCCACCCCCAGGGGCCTCCACCTTGACTTCGGGCGGAAAATATTGAGCGATGGCCTCCAGCATCACCTGGCACTTTTCTCGGTAGCGACGGGTGAGGAGTTGAATGTGGCTTTGCAGACGGCCCTCCCCGCAATAGCGGGCCACCACCCGGCCCAAAAAGGGCCCCAGGGATCCCTCGCTGCGAAACATCTCCAAGCGGCGGATGATCTCAGGGTGACCACAGGCCCAACCCACCCGCACCCCCGGCACCACAATCTTGGAGAAGGTGCCCACATGAAGAACCCAGCCTTCCCGATCCAGCGCAGCCAAACTGGGCAAGGGATCCCCGGCAAAGCGCAGGTCGTAGTAGGCCTCGTCCTCCACCACCACCACACCGTACTCAGCTGCCAACTGCACCAATTTCTGCCGCCGTGGCCCAGAGAGGGTGCAGCCTTTGGGGTTCTGGAAGGTGGGGATGGTATAGACAAATCGGGGGCGGATCCCTTGGCGAGCCAGATCGCGCAGCACCTCTTCCAAGCGATCCACCACCATGCCCTCCCCATCCACCGGGATCGAGATCAGACGCGCCCCTGCCGCCGCAAAACGGCTGACAGCCCCCATGAAGGTGGGCCCTTCCACAATGACCACATCCCCCGGCTCCACAAAGACCTGAGGCAGTAGGCCGAGGATCTGCCCAGAGCCATAGCCGATCAGTAGGTTTTCCGGCTGGGCCTCTACCCCTCTATCCCGCATCAACTGCAGCACCACGTCGATCAGCCCGGCAAACGTGCCGCCGTAATTGAGGGCATTGTCCCCATCCTCTGCCAACACCTCCGCCGTGGCCCGCGCCAAGTCGGCCTTGGGAAACAGGCGCGGATCCGCCAGCCCAAAGGTAAAACTGGTAACCACTGGCACCGCCCCTGGGATCTCCGCCCCGAAAGGAGAAGGGATCACAGCCTGAGCCCGTTGGGCAAAAAGGGTTTGCAACAAGGGCCGCGAAGTGCTACGCGGTGCCGATGCGGACGAGGTCTGGGTCATGGCAAGCAAGAGAAAGAATACCTTAGGCCAATGCCTGCCACGATAACAAGAAAGAACTGCCCAGGAGTAGGGATCCCAAAACCCGCCGCCAGCTCCGGTAGGGGATCTCAGCCAAGACGCCGCCGGCGCTCAGGCATAGGAAGGGGAGCACCACCAAACCCCAGCGAGCACTTTGCTGCAGGGTGTTCACTTGGGGATCCCAAAACCATGTCGCCAGCGCCCCCATCCAGAGGACATGGCCCAAACCGGCCAAGCTGAGCAGGGCTTGCTGCCGTTCTGCCCAGGGCCAGCCCAACCGCACCAAGCTCAACCCCAAGGGCAGCATCAAAGTAGCCAAAACGGCCAAGCCACCTTGGGAGCTGAGAGGATGGGGAATCACCTCAGCAGAGGTAGCCGGCAAATTAAACCGTCCCAGCCAGGAAAGCCCCATCACCAGCAGCAGCAAAAGCAGTCCTGATATTCCGAGCCGCTGACGCGAACGCAACGGCTGCCGCGGCCACTGCTGGCTCGTCCACAGCCCTGCCCAGAGCAAAGCCAAGGGCCAAACCTTATAGGACAGGGCACAGGCTAAGGCCAGACCCCACCAGCGCAAGGTGGATCCCGGCCCAACACCACAACTGCAAAGCAAAACCAGGCTGCCCAAAATCTCGCTGCCTGGCTCCAACCCTTGGGTCAACACCCAGGGGCTGAGTCCCCACAGCCCAGCACTCCAGAAGTTGCCCCAGCTCCAGCACAACAGCAGAATGGCCAAGCAGGCTACAGCCGAGAAGATTTGCAGGATCCCTTCAGCCGGGATCCCGGTTCCCTGAGCCAACCAGGGCAGTAGCCCGTCTGCAAAAGTGCTCCGCACCACTGACGCGAACGAGTGGTAGAGGGGCAGTTCCGGTTGGACAAAAGTCAGGGATCCCTCAGAACTGCTCACCGGCAAAACGCGCCACCACTGCAGAGGAGCCGGTTGCCCCAAAGAGCGGAGTCGCTGCCCCAAAAGAAGGCCCATCCCTCCCCATAGCAGCCAGTGGCCCATGAAACCAAAACCAACCAAACGCCGACGGCGATGGTTGTCCCTGTTGGAGGAGCTCAGGCGGGGAAATGAGCCGCGGGGCAGCCGCTTGCCCGGGCGGGGTGTGGCGGGGGGAAACTTCATGGGTAAACCCTAGCCTGTTCGCATGAGCAGTGCAGAACACTATCCCTACACGGGGTGGGCCCTCGACCGGCAGCAGAACATCCAACGCCCTCTACTCTTGGCCGGTTGGGGAGAAAAAGTGCCCCTTCGTTACTTCCAAAAGAGAATCTCCCCGCGTGACATACTCCCGCACTCATGCTGACGCAAAGCGCTCCGCGCCGCTAGAGAGAAGGTCTAGTCAACTCTAGATCGCCCGTCAAGGGGCAACCCGACTGTTGCCAGCGGCGGATGGCCTGGGCAGTGAGTCCATTCGTTACATCGCGAATGGGGATCCCCGATCCGGTTACCTGCAGACGCACCAACCGCCAGGGATCCCCAGGAGCAGCCCGCAGAACATAAGCCTCGTAGGCCAGTTGCAGGGTTTCGCTGCGCCGACCGGCCAAGGAGTTGCCCTCCTTTTGGGGGTGTTGGGGCAAGACCAAGCGGCGCTCCAGCGTGGTGAAATACAGCCGAAAAGCTTCTGGCGAAACAGCAGTTGCGGTGTCCGGCAAAACCGGAGCCAGCTCCTGTTGGCGTAAGCGGGCCGGAGACCCTGGAGAGAGCATTTCAACCTCCGGCTTCCCCACCAGCACAACCTGAAACTCAGAGCGGGAGCGGCTCAAGGCCAGATTGAGGAACAAGGGCAACTGCTCCGTTAGAGCCTCAGCCCAAACCTGAGGAGCAGCCAGGCAAGTTTCCCCTCTTGCCGGAACGAAATGCTCCGCACCCCTAACGCGCCCAGGAGTGCTGACCAGGCCCAAAACCACCGACAAACCGACTCCTAGCCAACATCTCCTGCCGGATCCAGCCGGCCTTTTTTCAGGGATCCACTGCACAAGCCTACGGCGTCGTTGCATTACAGAACTACCCCAATAACATCGGGCATCTCCCCACACCCTCACCCGGCAGCATCCCATGAGGCTTGGAAGCGCCGCAAGGCGGCCACGGGATCGGGAGAAGCGGTGATGGGGCGGCCCACCACCAGATAATCGGCTCCTGCCCGCAGAGCTTCGTCGGGCGTGCAGATGCGCTGTTGATCCTCCTCTCCATCCCCCGCCTTGGCTTGGCCCAGACGGATCCCGGGAGTAACCAGCAAAACCTCCGGCCCCAAAGCTTGGCGCAACCGCGAGACCTCCTGAGGAGAGCAAACCAGTCCGGTAAAGCCTTGAGCTTGAGCCAGCCGGGCCAAATGCAACACATAGTCGGCGGGATCCATCTCGATGCCCAGTTCCTGTCGCACCTGCGGGGGGCTGATGCTGGTTAAGAGGGTAACCGCCAATAGCCGACAAGGACTGCCCTGGGCAGCTGCCACGGCTGCCCGCAACATGGCACTGCCGCCGGCAGCATGGACGGTGAGCAGATCCACTCCATAGCTGACGGCCACCTCCGTAGCCCTCCCCACGGTGTGGGGAATGTCGTGCAGCTTCAAATCCAGAAAAATGCGCTTGCCCCTTTCCTTGAGAGCCTGCAGAACGGAAAAACCCGCAGCAGTGAACAACTCCAGGCCCACCTTCCACCACAGCACCTGCGGCAAAGAGTCCACCCACTTCAAAGCCTGCTCTTGAGAAGAGGTATCCAGCGCAACAATCAGGCGGTCACCCTTCATCGGGGCTCATTCCGGGGCTCATAGTGGGGACAGCCCTCACAGGGGCCGCAGGGGTTGACGGCGCAGCGCAACTCTGGAGAATGGGCATTGTAGCGGCAGGTGGGATCCCCGATGTATTCCGGCGGCGAAGCCACGTAAGTGTAAACAACCACGCCCCCAAATCCTATCGGGCTGACGAAGAAACGACTGGTGGTGAAAGATTCGCCAGAAGGGTTGAGGGTTTCCTCAAAGGGTTCTGGCTCAGGCTCCAGCTCCACTTCCTCCTCCAGATTCCAGAGGGCTTCCCACTGCCTAAGGGTTTCCTGTAAAGGCACAGCCAAGTGCTCTGCCAGCTCCATCAGGGCAGTCTCCAAAGAGGCCAAACTTTCTTCGGCCACTTGGGCAAAGGCTACAACCCATTCCTCCAAAAGTTTCTCAAAATCCATGCAGCAGCGACCTAGAGGCTCCTTCTTCACCTTACCGCCAGCCCGGACAATCTCTAACTTCCTCCCCGGCAAACGGCATCCACCAGAGCTTGATTCACCAATGGAAACAGCTCCGCCAGTTCTTCTGTGGATAGGTTTCCGGTACAGACATTGGCGCGAATATGCCACTCTGCCCACATTTGCGCCGAAGGAGCAGCAGGATCCCGGCCCTCCTCAGAACCTGAACCGCCCACAGGTACCCGAGGGAGGCTGCGTCCCGACCCAAGGTTCAGTTGCAGTACGCTGTCACGGTTGATGCCAGTCAGCGAGGTTTGAGCGTTAGCCTCCTCAAGGAAAGCGAGAGAGAAAGCCAAAGCCATCCCAGCTAATCCCCAGAAAACAGCGCGGTAAACCATGGGATCTCCAGTAGTTAGATAGAGCATGACTCTAGTCAATAATAAGCTCAACTATACTGAAAATAATGTATAATATGTTCAGTACGGATTACTACCA
>NZ_JANSIF010000008.1:0-74786 GCF_047461935.1 Synechococcus sp. R55.4
ATCTAAGAAAACCAACTTCATCCTCTTTCCTCTATAAATTATTCTCTCTATCCTAACATAAGATCAACACGACCTAGATCATCACGTCTGCAGTTATTAAGCTTGTCTGAGACACATATTACGAACAACGCGAAAAAAGGAAGTAATATGGTAGAACATGAAAGCCTGAATACACCAACCAAACTTCTCCTAGTTGGAGTGGAGATCCTTTTTGTCTGTGCCCTGTTTCTCATGCGTCTTGGAGTCGCCGGTTGGCTTCTAATGATGTTTGGAGCGCTGCTTATTTTGCTGCTTACTTTATGGGCATTTGTGCATATAGCTTTGATGATCACATTCATTAGCGTTTTTGAATCAAGAAAGAGCGATATTGCGCTCTACCTCGCGACTCATTTTTTCTATCTTTGGGCCTGGTTATTTCAATTCGATGGCGATGATACCAGTGTAAAGTGGACTATTCGTCTCCTCCCATGCACGAACTTTCTGGAGCCTCTCCTCCGGAAATGGGGCGGAGTTCTATTTTTAACCACGAGTATCGCTACATTTGTTTGCTATTTGATAATCTTCATTTTAATAGTTATTCGCTTGGCTCGATTAATTTTCCATTGAGTTTTCATTAATTCCACTGCCCCGAAAGGAAGCAACCGTCAATGTAGGGCCTCGTAGGGATCCTTTCGCCTCCGCCTGAACAGGTAGGGATCCGCCGGGGGCTCTGGGTCTGACCTAAACCACTGGTAGCAGATGAGCTGCACATCCTCTTGGGTGAAAAATGTCGGGCTCCGGTGGCGGGAAGAGGACCCCTTATACAATCCCTCATCGATGAACAACTCATCCAACGAGTGAATTAGATTGGCAACATCCCGATTCTTCTGATAGTTTTTCCAGAATTCCTTACAGTCTCTCTCGTAAGTGCGAATGCTTTTAGTATGTATAACCAAATCAAGAACCCGTTGTCGGGCCTCTTCAGTCACCGCATCAAGTTCAATAGCATCCTCTACCTCAGTGAGGACGAGATAGATTCGTCTCAACCATTGAGGCAAACTAGGTTGCAATAAAGAGCTACCCTGGCTTCGATTCAGCAGATTCAACAGATTTTGGATCGCAGGTTGTAACACCTCGAAGATCTCACCATCAAAAGGCGCAGGCGGTAGATCATCGGGCTTTGGAAAATCTTCTGGTCGGCAATAGAGAAGCTGAAAGATTGATCCCCAATCACTCTGGAGATGGTCGATACTTACAGAGATTCGACCTTCTATTCGAGGGTAGAAATGCCAGAAGTGCCGATCTTTGACTTGAAAAGCTAAAAATAGTCCATCCTGCGGAGCTTGGTAGCGTGTGCTGTGGATCCCAAGTGGGATCTCCTCGACAGCTTGCAACCCCGATTGCTGGATAAACTCCAACAACGGAAACCGCATTTCATCCATAGAGACTAAGTCAACTTTCTTCTCCAGAGCTTGCAGTATCTCACTCTGAGCACTGGGAGTTTGAGCTTCCTTCAGGAGTCGGATCTCCTCTAATGAACGCTCCGAGATCACCTCTCCCAGCACACTGGCATCCAGACCCACCTGCTGATCGATCAGGGCAATCCGCTGTTGCAACTTGCGCACCAATCCCAACAGCAGTTCCAGTCCTTGCTCGGGAAAGCCATTAACGATCGTCAACTCCTCGAATGGGGATCCCAGTCGATCGATGCGGCCTGCCCGTTGGATCATTCGCACCGGATTCCAATGCAGATCGTAATTCACAAGGACTGCTGCTTCTTGAAGATTTTGTCCTTCAGACAACACATCGGTGCAGATAAGCAGATCGATTTGCTCTTCAGGCGAACACCCGACTTCCTGATAATCCTCTCCACAACCCGAAGGATTACTAAATGGCCGATTGACCCGTGGCGCGAATCTTCTCACCAGCATTTCCCGTTCCCGGCTTGGGGTTTTTCCGGTTAATAACCCCACCCGCAAACCTGAGGAGAAATTGCGATATCTGCTCCGCTTCTCAGCCATTGCCTCAAGCCATTGTTTATCTTCCAGCAACTGCTGGTATAAGTATTCGGCTGTGTCTTTAAAGTAGGTGAAGACAAGCACCTTGTCCTGTTCCAAGCTGAGCATCATTCGTTTAAAAGCCATCAGCTTAAGATCAGAGTCTTCTCCTGCCTGCACCCTTGCCTGGATACGGGTGAGATCTTGAATAATCTGAGCCAGTGTTTTTTGATCGGCCTGGATTGCCTGGGTCAGCTTGTCCAAATCATAGTCTTCAGGGTTGACCTCAGGCAGAGATACCAGCACCTGCTCCACTGAATCCTCTTGCTCCTCAGCTTCCAGAGCCATCAGGCGTCGATAGCTGGATCCATCTAACAAGTGACCCTGCTGCAGCAAGTCCAAAAATCGTCCCTGGAAGTCAGATTGCCAGCAGATGCTGACCTCAAAAGCCTTGATTGAACTCTCTAGCCGCTTGAGATAGAGGGTTTTCATCAAGCTGCCGATCACTTCATTGCGTAACTGACGGTCGGTTAGCTTATCATTCTTCTGGCGCACATAGTTTTCCAGGTTATAGGGAGCCAGGTTCAGATTCTCAATGTAGGCAACCCAACGGCTATAGAGACCTTGGAAGCTACTCTCGAAGTTATAGGTAAATTGCTTCAAAATCCTGCGCGGAAAGCGGATCTCTTGGCCACCGATGATAATCTTCTCTCCTGCCTGTTGACGTTTCAGCACATCCAGGCGGGATCGACGCACCATGGTCTGAAACAACAACTCGGTGATCTGCCCCTCACCTTTGTCCAGCTTCTTAAACAGCGCGGATAGATTAGGGATCCCCCAGCTACTGTAGTAGTGATCATCGTTGCGGGTGAGCAGCAGCACCTGATGATAGAGGTCAAAAATTGTGTTGTTGATGGGAGTAGCCGTGAGCAGCACCACCCATTTGTTGCGGCGTCCCCCACAGATCAGGCGTTGCAAGTTGGCATATCGAGCGGTTAAGTTATTCCGGAAATTGTGGGATTCGTCCACAAGGACAATGTCGCAGTGGCTGTAGCGTCGGCTGTTGAAGTCAGATCGCCCTAGCTCCTCTTGAGACAACAAATCGGCCACCAAACCGAACTCTCTCAGCTTCGGCTCCCAGACGAGATTGCGAACTTGAGCCGGGCTGATCACCAAGGCCCGAGGCAGGTACCCCGGTTTTCGTCGCTCCGCTAGAAGATGGTCGATCAGCCGCAGTCCGATATAGGTTTTGCCCAAGCCTACCGCATCTGCAACGATGACCCCCCCATGGCGCTCCAGCAATTCTAGGGCTCGTTCAAACCCTTCCTGCTGGAAATCAGCCAATTCTAGGGTTGTGGCCTGCCCCTTGACCACTGGATCCTGCTTCGGCTGGAACAGGGTGTAGAGGCAGCGCATCAAGATTTGATGAGGAGTGTAGGCACGGCTGCCAAATTTGGATCGATCCAGCTCAGCAATAAGTTTCGATTTATAGTCTTTGTCCACACTGGGATGCTCCCAAAACTCTGTAAACCAGGTGTTGCGCATCTCCTGGGCTGCCTGGGCATTATCAAGCAATACATTTAACTCGGTGTTGCCTTCCAAACCGGGAACAGTAAAATTGCTGGATCCCACAATGCTGTAGCTGGGAAATAGATAAGCTTTGGCATGTAGAAAGGGTGTACGTTCCCCGATGGCCCCATACAACCGAACATCCACATGATCTTGCTTGAGAAAGGCAATCAGACGATCGATACACTGCTTGTACTCCAACTCAAAGGTGGAAGTTTCCAACTGCCTCTGAAGCTCGCGGCGAAGATAATCTTGGAGATCAATTCGATGGGGCTCTGCCGGTTTGATGGTGGGATCCCGGCCAATCAGCAAGCGCAGACGGGCGAGCTTATTAAAAGCTCGCTCCAGTTTGATCCAAGCCTCGATACGGAAGAAGCCGGTAGCAATATCTAGCTCAGTCTGCTTTTCCAGAAAGATCAGCCTCTGGATAACATTCGTTAATTTATGTCTCTGATTATCAATATATGTCGGTAGCGACATATGGATTACCATCCTTCCTTTTAATGCTTATTTGTTAATGCTTATTTAGGCCAACTTCTGCAACGAGCACGCAGAGACCGAAGCGCTTTTTCCTCAATCTGGCGCACCCGCTCGCGACTGAGGTTCCAAAGCCGACCAATCTCGGCCAGGGAATGAGGTTTATGGCCGTTTAACCCAAAGCGAAGGGTAAGCACCTGTTGCTCTCTTAGCTTAAGCAAGGCGAAGACTCTCTCAAGCATTTCCTGATGCTCCATCTCCTCCCAACTAGGTTCTGGGATCCGAGACCGATCCGCGAGGCTATCCACCAGCAAAACATCCCCAAATAGAGGTGCATCCAGAAAGCCGATCCCCTGATTCCAATCCAGTAATTGTCGGATTTCTTCAGGAGAAAAGTCGCAGACCGAAGCCAGATCCGCCACAGTGGGAGTCCGCCCCAAATCTTGCGACAACTGGCAAGCCACTTTCTTCAGGCGCCGGATCTTTTCCCAGACATGACTGGGCAGCCGGATCAGACGAGCTTGAGTGTCTATTGCTCGAGTGATGGACTGTCGGATCCACCAGGTGGCATAGGTAGACAGACGAGTTCCACGGGTATAGTCAAACTTCTCGATGGCCTGAATCAAACCTAAGTTGCCCTGCTGGATCAGATCCAATAGATCAAGCCCCTGCTCTTGATAGCGCTTGGCAATGAACACCACAAGGCGTAAGTTGTGCGCAATCAACTTCTCCCGTGCCCGCGTCGCCTGCTCGGTGCCGGGGAAGGTGGCCATCTGGCGAAATAGAGTCGTTTCCTCTGCCCGATTCAGGAGGGGGTAGCGGCCAATCTCGCGCAGGTAAGACTTTACGCTGTCCTGCAAATCCCGCCTTTTGATCTGTGTCGCCTCTTCTTGTTGGACTGCGGCATGACGTATTACCTGCTGCTGGTGCTGTTGGGCGGCCCGTAGCGACCGACCCTGCAAGACCAAGTTGCGGATCCAGTTGCGCTCTTGGTAAGAAGGATCCTGGCAGTTGACCTGGAAGCTGTAGACCTTCCCAGCTTGGCTGCTGCTGGTGATGTGCAGACAGTGGTAACCATCGGCTGTGGCCAGCAACAGGTAGGATTCTGGGCGTTGGGCCAGACGTCGGGCCAGCTTGTGCATCAGCACACCCAACTCTGGAGAGCCGGGCCTCACTTCAAACAGCAGCACCACCTGCCGGAAATATCCCTGCCGATATTCCGCCAGGACATATCCAGCCCGAAGTCTGTCAAAATAAGCCGGCAGCTCCAGCACCGTTATATCCAACGGTTGCCCCACCAGAGCGTACCCCAAGGATGCAAAGAGATCGGCCACCTCGGCGACCGATCGGATCCCTCGAATGTCTTCCACATCCAGTTGAGCAACCACTACCCTACTCCGGTGACCTGTTGTTACTTTAGTTGGGCTCCCGTGCTCAGCCCTAACCACACAAAGTATTGGAGAGTTCTGCTTAAAACCTGGAAAACCTTTGCCGGACAAATGTTTTGGGCGTTAGAGAAGAAAGTGGCCAATACTTTCTTTTACGAGCTTTCTTGCTCCTGATCGGCTAAGGGATCCCTGTACAAAACCGAGATCGCCTGCCCCGCGTCCTGAATCATTTGCCGAAGGGGCTCTGGGCTGACCACCAACACCTCTCCCCCAAAGCCCAAGATCCAGCGCTTGAGGTCGACATCCTCTAGGGACCAAAGGGGCAAGACCACCTTGAGCCGGTGGGGAAACCGACTGTCTCCCGTGGGGGGCAAGTTGAAGATAGATCTAGGCCGCGAAGATCCGGAAATACGGGGGGACATACGCTGGTGCTTAAAGCGTCGGGTGCCCTCGCTCACGAAGGGGAAGATCCGGTCGCTAAACCAAAGTTCCAGAGTTACTTCTGCTTGGCGGCGCTCATTGGGATCCCGACTGAGGATCTGCTTCTGCAGATGCGGGTCATTGCCCAAAAAGATCCCAGCACTGACATCGTAGAGCTTGTGCAGGCGTTCCAGAGCAGCCAACTGCTCTTGGCGGGAGCGCGTTGCACAATGTCGCCGGTTGAGAAAGAGCCGATCCATCCGCTCAAACCGCATCAGTCCCTGCCTCTTCGGGCTGTGATACTCGCAGCCCAGGTACCACGCGATTTGATGAAAGACCAGTTGCAGGGGCCAGATGCGAAAGCTCTCCACAGCCTCTCCGGGGAAGGTGGCTCCCGGCAAACGCTTTACCTCTAGCAGCTCCCCCGTCTCCATCGCTTCCTCGACCACCTGCAAGCCACGGCGATCCGCCAAGGTACCGGAAGGAGCCAAGGCGGGATCCACAATGGGTTGATTGCCCAGCCGACGAGTGGGGTAGATCTCAGAAGTATCGATGTGGCTGAGGCGCATACGCTGCTCCACCATTTCATAAACCGCCTGCTCCCAAGGGTTTTCTAGAGCGCGAGTGCTCACCTGCAAAAGCCGGTAGATCTGCTTGAGTTCATGGCGACTGAAGATCCCAGAGTGAGTGAAGTAGCCTCGCTTCATGGGAAAAGACGGCAAAATCTGGTAGGGCTTCAAGACCTTTTCGATGTCCTTACGGATGGCATCTCTGTTTTGCCCTTTCACCCAACCCTGTTGCTGGAGCTCACGGTTCAAGCTTTCCAAGCTGCCCAGCTCGGGATCAAAGTGGAAGGGTTGGGTCAAAATCAGGCGAATGGTATAAATCAAGCGGCTGAAGCTATCCCAGTCAGAATAAGCGTGGGTGGCAAAGGTCAGAGGCTGCCGGTTTTCGGGTTGAACCAAGAGCTGGTGCTGCTCCCCTGCACTGTTCTCGCCGGCGTGACAGAGCAAACCACTCTGCTTCAGCCAGATGAGATCTTCAGACAGCAGTTCAGGATCGGCGTACACGGATCCCTTTTCAGAGGCTATTCGGTGGGTGATTTCCTCCAGAGTACTGCCGGGATGATGGATCAAAATAGCCAGAAGATGGAGCAAGCGCTCAAAGTCAAGCAGCCGAGAGTAGCCGTGTAGCGTCGCCTTTCGAGTGGCGTTCTGACGGTTAATCAAGGTGCGAGGAATACCACTGACTTTCTCGAGAATTTGTTCTTGGGTAGGCAGGGATCCAGATAAATCTAAGGTCAGTACATCCAGGAATCCCTCTGCGGGTATGGGCGGAAAAGTCTTTAATGCCTGAGCCATTGCTTCTATCGAAGAGACTGGCACTTGACGATCCCGCTGCTGATTTCTCTGCTTACAGACCTCTAGGGGAGTGGTCAGATGCCACCCAATCCAATTTGCGCCGGGCAACTTTTGCAGCAGATCCAGCCGCCAGGAACGGTAGGCATTGGTAGCATCGTAGATAATGACTTGGCCGTGCTGATAAGCCTTGTGAATCCGAGCAAGAGCCAAATCCTCAATTTCCGACCAGTTGCCCTGGATTAAGGGATCCCCGTACAACTCTTGACGAATATTATCGGTGCTAACAACTTGAGAACCTTGCCAAGTTGCGGCTAAGACTTTTGCCAGTGTTGACTTGCCGCTAGCGGGAATCCCGATAAGAATGTGGTTGTAGTAGGAAGAGCTTACAGTCATCAGTTTGTTCTCCTTCAGAAAGAACGCAAGTCTCGAAGAAGTCTCTCCCTCGCCCAGGTCTTTAGGTCGGTATAGAGGTAGAGATCATCATCTGTAATAAGGCGCTGCTTATCGATATTGGGCAGCTTCAAAAGAGGAGATATAAGAATATCAGCCAAAACTTTCAAGATATCTTCGTAAGGACAGGCTCCTTTCTGTTTCGCCTCTTTATTTAATTCAGAGATGCGGTTGCTAGAGAATCCCTGACTGTCATGGATCATCTCATTGCGCTTGCGGATCCAAAATTCTAGGCTATCAATTTTTTCTTTTAGATCTGACAAGGATTTATCCTCACAGGCTCCATTCTTTCCTACATTCTTGCGGATGGCAAGAAGGATGGCCAAAAAACTAAGCTTACTCGCGCGATAGAGAATCTTTGCATATTCTCCATCTTTGAAATAATCTAAAGAGTCCAGCAAGCCAAGCTGATCTTGAGGCAGCAGTCGCTTAATTTCACGAATCTCAACTCGGGATCCCACAGTAGCTGACTTCAGGTACTGACGACCGCCAAGCTTTTCGATAACTTCATCGAGAATTTCCTCACAAAGTGAAGACATTCTTGAAAGAAAATGGGAGATCTGCTGATTCTGTTTGTATATCTTGCATTGGGAATATAAGTTAAGCAAAATACTGTGGTTTCCAATGGCCTGATTGATTCGAGTGTCTAGATCCAAACTTATATCCAGATTCATCTCTTTCTTGGAAGCTCTGGCAGCCTCGATATCTAAGTTCATGAGTGAGTCTGCCACTTGTAACCCTCTGATTGCATCATCAACCAGTTTCCTGCTGGAATGTAGCTGGGATTTGCTTACTACGCCCTGCTCAATTTGAAAAGACAGAATGGATTGCCAGCTCTTGAGAACTTGACAAGCTCCCGCAAAGTCAAAACGTTCTAGCAGTTGCATGACAACGCGATATTTCTGTGTCCGCTGGTATTGCCAATATGAAGTCCGAGTGCAAGGCGAGGGCTCCCCTCGAAGCACCTTCTGCTTTGAAAGAACCGGATCCAGAAACAGCAGCTTGGGGATGTCAGCAGTGATTGATTGCAGACGAAGGGCTGTCTGCATTTGAGGGGTTCCACCTTTAGTACTGACAAGAACCACCTCGTTTGAATCAATCTCGTCAACAAAGAAGCGATAATACTCGTTGAGGACAAGATCCTGTTGGTTAGGTTTGACGTTCTGAGGGATCACTCGCTTTAGAAAGAGAATATCCTCCCGCTGTAAATGTCTCTCAATCCACCTTTTAATGATCTCGAACAAGAAGCAAGTATCCTGATGCTGAGGGGGATTTTGATTGGTAACAAAAATGTTGATTTTTTTAACTGAAAACTCCTCAATGGCGGTATGGATTACCCCCCAGATTCTTCCAGGTCGAATGCGCTCCTGCCAAAAATCGGGCTCCCGTTGATAGGCGGCAAGAAGTTTCTCTGTTAGTTCGCGGAAGCTGTAGGCATTCCTGCCTTGACCTCTAACCTCTACACCCAGCTCTTTGCAGAGCCCATTGGCAACAAAGTCTTCTCGACTACTTCTTTCCCATATCACTTTTTCGTCTTCTGTTAGATCCTCGGCAACTTCGTTTGGTTCATCTCGGTCAAAGCCCACAGGAATGTAGTACTCAAAGCCTTGAATTTTTACTGTCAGATCAGAGGTGCCAATGTTAGCAATCAGAGTAGCCATAGTTCCTCACTTAGGATCAAAGTTCACCTTCTCATAGATGTCTTTCAGGGCAAGTTGACAGAAGCTTCGGAGCGAGAATGGGCAATCATAGCTTTTGCTCCTGGATCCAGTTGCGTAGATTCTGTTCAGCCTGAATCTCATTCTCTCGAGCCTCTGATAAGAATTGGTAGAGTCTGTCTTTGGGAACCCCTGGAAAACTAGGACTGATTTCTAACTCTTGGTAGCCTTGCGCAGTAAGTTGATAGATTCGCAGTTCCTCACCATTGAACCGCCACAACTCAGGGATCCCTATGGCAGCATAGAGGGCTAACTTGTTGATAGTACTGTGGGTTATGTCAACTTCCACCACCAGATCTGGAGGCGGATCTTGGCTAAAATCTACAGTGCGTCCCTTGACTTTAGGTTGATTCTGTAAGTAGTAGGCATTGTCAGGTTCTGCTCCTCGCTCTATATGGGGATAATTAAGAGTTGTAGAGCCCATAGTTTTAATCTGTCCTAAGTATGCAGTAGCCAGGATGCGTACGAAGAGATCAATCATCCTGACCAAAAACTCGTGATCTTCGAGTGGCATGGTGATTTCCAGAGTACCCCGGTCGTAGATCAAGCGAGAAGAACGGTGCTCTCCTAGTGCCTGAAGGATCTGCTGGTAGCGATCCCAGGTAAGGTGATGGAAAATGACCCGTTGTTCGGGAAGATGTGAGCGAGTGGGAATGATGAGCATATCAGACTTCATCTCCTCGAGATCAGTCTAGAAGGAGCAAAAAGATCATCTTTTCAAGGCTGTTCAGGCTTCAGACCAAAGAGATAGAGACTGCCTTGTATTCGAGATAAGTCATCGAGAAACTGGGAACGGACATGCTGGCAGCCAGCTTGGACACCTCCCATGAATAAGCAGACCACTTCCTGGCATTGAGTACCAGCTTGTTTGTGCTTAATCTTGTGTCTCCTAATCGTCACCCAAGAGCAATGGGCACTGCCTCGCGCAGCATCTCCGCCAAGATCGGGGTTTCGCTTGTAGTTTCTGCGTTGATCTTGTTGATAAACCAGCCCCATACCATCTCCTCGCGTACTTTCTGCATCATTGGGATCAACCCAACTTAAATCTGAAGCATTAACCGGATCCTGTTCAGGGCCAGGGACGGCGAATACGGCACAACTGCTGGGTGAAAATGCCTCACAGTTGGGATTCTGGGATCCACTGAGCAAACGTTCCGGCCAGATTTGTCCAACTTTTTGATACCACTCTTCGTATACTTGCCTCCATTTTTCTGGTTCAAGAGGTATTCCAAACACCCTGTACTCACCCTTAATTTTGATATCAAGCGTCAGGTGACTGCCTCGGGCTGCAGGAACCGGAGAGTTGTCTCTTCTTTCCATCATGAAAATGTGAAGTGGTCTTCTCCAACCTCGCCCTACTCCTCCGGTCATCACTGCAACTCGCACAATGGGGAGAAGGATTCCCATGAGGATCTCTTTGGGAGCTTCAATTCTAAGTTCTCCCTGCCATGAGTAGAAGGTTGGGAAGTTTTTTGACTTGCGTGCCCAGGGATCCCCTTGGATCATTTCCAGCCTTATGCACCCTTTTTGAGACTTAGGTTCTAGGGTTCCAAAAAGCTCGCTTGCTGTCTTCTCTGCATTCTCTTGGCTCATAACTCCCAAGAAAAATCGCAGTGCCCAGGAGCGGAGCCAGCCTCGCCAGTGAGAAGGTCGCAGCTCCAGGGTTTTCATGTCAGGGCCTGCATTACCCTGGCTGGAGAGACGGAATCTAAAGAGCACACTTGATATGCTTTCATTTGACTGTCTGGATCCCTTGTGATCAGGAACCAGAATCCGACCATATCCAGAAGCAGTGCGCCCGCCTATCCCCAGGACTTTTAGGGCTTGCTGAACCCACGACCAAACTTCATCAACTTCTTCTTCAGTTGTGCCGGGAACGCCTTGGATGGCCACGAGAAAATCAACAGGTCTCTGACCATCACCCAGTGTGTAGAGCGATAAAGGAGTGCCCTGACCTTGGTGAAACACCTGGAAGTTCTGTTGAGGATTGACGATATCCAGGCTTAAACGGGTAGGCTCTAGGGGCCAAGCGTCGAGAAATTGAATTTTTCCTGCCGAGATGACAGTCCCTTTTTGAAATCCAAGGAGGGCTTCCATCTTGGGGATCCGCTCCGGTTGTTGTTTTGCCCAGGCCCGGACGATCCCTCGGATTGAAGAACCTGGAATGTACCCGTTGAGAGGCAAGTCAGGCATAAGTTCCCAGTTTTCACCAACATTGCGCTTATCCTCTGGCCGACCTCTTTTGGGCTGCCATGGCCCACAGGGTTCCCCTGCTGAAACAAGCGTTTCCACATCGGGATGAGGATAGGATCCCACTTTTGCTCGCCAACGCAAAGTGAAAGTTCCCTGACGGAAAAGGTTTGAGGATCGCTTTTGATGTTGCTCAGCCAATAGCTTAATTAGACGCGGCCCGGTGTACATCAGTGTTTTCTCCATTTGTATCTCCTGAAAGATAAGCTCTAGCCCAAAAGTTCCAGTGATTCGCCAAGATTAAAGATCGTCTCCAAAGGGCGAGGTATTCTACAGGTTGGTCGCTTGCCAGAGCTTGGATCCTCTGCATTAATGCTTTGGGCTCCAGAGAATTATCTTCGGTAACCAGTTGCCCCAATAAAGAAGTCCAGACAGGAACTGTTCTCTGTCTCACCTTACCTTCTTGAGCATTGGACTGGTTAACGTATCCTATGGCCGAGAGCAGGCCGAAAACTCTCAGGTGTTGAGAAAGTCGGAGTACCGCATTAAGATCCTCCTGAGAAAGAAACTCTTTCCCTTGGGATCTCATGTACTGTTGAATGTGTTTATAGGCCAGTAAGCTGGTATGCTCTGGGCGTACGCTTGCTGATCGCTGCTCAGATGGTGCAGAGTCGGAAGAGCTGTTGATCTCCCTCCGCTGGTGAGAAGGCACAGCTTTGTTTTCCAATTTGGAGTTTGGAGTAACAGGCTTAGAAAAGCTCTTCATGTGCTTGTTCTTCGACATTCTTAACTCCTAACAGTGTTCTCAGATTTAGCTTGTGGGGTGGGATCAGAGGCATTGGAGACCCATCCTTGAACCCAGCCTCGCCCAACATTGGCTTGCCCCCCCACCTGGAACAAACCTTGGAGAACATTGATCAAAATCTCATGCTCTTGGGTGAGGTTTTCCTGGTTGGGCAGGGGGCTATATCCCCAGGCGAAGTAGAGAATGGTGTCACGAGGAATGCACACATCTGTCCAGAACACCTCTGCTGAGCCTACCTGGTTGGCTCCTTCCGAATCTTCCTGGATCTTGTTGCGGATCTGTGTCCAAAGGGAGTGCTCCATGAGGATCTGGAAGTCGCTATCGGGAAGAATGATCCGATTATTTTTCCAGGTTGCTTGGGTATCCCCCTGTAAAACAGCGGGCCATTCCCCGGCCAGTGAGAAGGTCTGCCCTTCAGGGAGTTTCTCAACACGCACTTCTGCGTCTGCCACAACATAAACGCCAGGTTTTGTTCCTACAGGGGCTTTGGGCAGAACTGGAAGAGGCTGACGGCACAGCAAGGCGTGATCTCGCAGTAGAGAATGACAACTTACCCAACAGAAAACGGAATCGGATCCTTTTAGAGACATGGTGCGCATCGGCACCCACAATAAACGGGCATCTCCAAACCAGACTTGGTGAACCCCCATTTGGCCATCTTTTTGGAGTTCTCGTCCAAAGAGAGTATCGGCAATTGTCGGATCTTGAAGTGTTACCTCGTTCCGCAGGCTTCCTCGCAAAGAAGAACCTGGGATGTAAGGAAAGTTGGTGTGAGATTCACGGGCAATTTCCAGGATGTTGCCTAGGTCGCCTTCTCCACCGCAATGGATGGGGGCAAGGCTGTAAAGATAGCCAACGCGAAAGTCAGGTTGAATCATTTCACAATCCCCCACAAAAGTGTGCCGTAATTCAACGATGCAAAAGTCTGCAACTGGGCGCATGGGTTACCCACAAGCTGCCTTGGCGGTGGCGGATCCCCCTTAAAGTGATACACCGTACCGGCGGGAATGAAGGCCCGTTGGGGTAGCAGCGCAAAGTCCAATCGCTCACTGCCCTGCCGCCGAACCGCAGAAATTCCACCCCAAAGCAAGGCCCGATCCGTAGCGCATCCTGCCAGATAAGGCTGCCACTGGGAAGGGTAAGCCTGATAGATACGGGGATCCGCTTCAGGCTGCGCTAGGCCCGGAGTGAGGAGATAAGCCACCCGACCCGTCCCCTGCCGAAATCGCTCCCAATCGATGCCAGGATCCCAATCTTCCAGAGGCGTGACCAAGGCGCGATGCCCCTCTCCCCCCAGGCGAACGGTGGTGGTCGGGATCCGAGCACTGATGGCTGCCGCCAATCGCCATCCCCACCGCAGTCGGGTTGCCACCTCGGTGAAGTAGCCAGCTTCATCTTTCACCTGGCGGGTATCGGGTTTGATGTCGATGTGAGGTAACACCTGGGTATCCCAGGGATCCTCATGAAAGTCGCCGGCCTGGGGTAGGGATCCTTGGAGATAAGCACTCAGTGCCGAGGCCCGCATCCAGGGGTGGGGACGGCCTTTGATGTACTCCCCTTTTTTGAGAGAGGGGGGCACCAGGGGCGGGAGTTTTTGATCATCCCAGCCGATAGGTTTCCAAGGATCCCCCTCAGCCGGCTGTAGGCGAGAGTATTGGTCTCCCCGGACTTTCTCTTCGAAGTTGTCTTCTGGGGTCGTGTCTGGATCGGCATGGGGATCCGATTGACCCGTAGCCAACAGATCTTTGGGAGTCGGTAGCCAGAGCGTATCTCGCTCATCCAGGAGAAACGGCCCCAGAAACTTGAGATTTCGAGCCTTGTCTGAAGCGTAGGGTAGGGCAGAGCGCAGGGCCTGAAAGATTGTGATGGGCATAGGGGGAAATAACCCTTTCGCCCAGGATCCCTCGCCAGGAGAAAAAGGTTTGCTCTCGCGAAAGAGCAGCACATCGATAGGCTCTAGGGCATACCAGTGCAGTTGGGTTTCAGACATGAGAATTACCTGCCTTGTGGAAATAAATCTTCAACAATTTCCTGAGGCTTTTTGATCCAATCGTCCCGTTGTTTTTTCTTGTCTATCCAAAAGGCTGAGAATCTCAAGAGATTAGCCAAATCTACCGGAGTGGCGCCCAGAGCCTCTGACTCGCTTTGCAACTCGAATGCCCAGCTTTCCCAGGCATTGATCCAGTTCACCAAGGGATCCTGAACGGACTTCAGCTCCTCAGCTCGGTCTCGTCGCGCCAAAATGGTGGTGGTGGCCAGCTCAAACAGCTTGTTATTTGCAGAGATCACACAGCGCAGCGGCAATTCTTCGGCCAAACGATACAGTACAGGCCCCAGATCCAGTTCCGGCCCCTGCTGCAACCAGGCCCACCATTTCTCCAGCAGTTCCCCTTTCATCAGGGCCTCCAAGGTATTCCCGGATTGGTAAATGACTCGGAAGCAAAGACCATCCTTGCCAGGGATCTTTTTGGCCCGATGCTTCTCAGCCTCCCAGAGGTTTTCCAAAACGGTGGGAAGAGGGATCCCTTTGTTGGCGATCACCACGCCGATGCTCATGGTGGCTCCTTCGCCCATGGTGAAAAGGGGACGATTGGGTAGGCCGGAGAGATCTCGACCCGGCTGGGGATGCCAAAATCCTCCTTGCGATCTGAACTCGCCTTTGGGATCCGCTTTCCCACACCAAGCTGCACGCAGGGAGAGGAGATATTCGGGCAAATCTTCTAGGGGCAGCAAAGCCATGACATCATCCCCGCCACTGTAGACCACCCGACCGCAGAAGCGTTTTTCCGTTAAGTAAGGAACCAGCCGATTGGAGAAATCCAACAAGGCTCGGTTGAGGCCCACGTGGGTGGCCGGACCCATGCGCTTTTTGACATTCTTCAAAAGCTGCTGCCACTCCAAGCCATTTTTCTTCAATTGATCGGCAACTCCTTCGGCCAGGTAGGTTTCGTAGGGGTGCAGCCTGGAGCCGCTGACATACTTGCTCATGCTATCTCCATCGGCCAACACAATTGCCCACCAGTCAGAGGGACTGCCCCCGGATAGCCCCACCTGTCGATGGGCTTGATCCACGGCTTCTCGCAATAGGGCAATATCTTCAGGATCCTGAAGGCCCAGATCGTCCACCAGCCACCTGCTGGAAAACATCACTCCGTTGTAGGGTGCTTCTCCCCTCGTCTTCTGGGAAAGGGGTTGGGGATTAGGGATCATTCGCTCATCCGTCTTCGGCACCTGAAAGGGGCGGCGCGTCAGGGATCCAAACCGATCTCGATATTCAGGGAGATCCCACCTGATCTGCTGCTCCAGCACCTGCCAGTACAGTTTCACCTTTTCAGGAGCATCATGGGCAAAGCGGGCTGCTGCGATGGAGCTGAGGTTGGGAAACCGGATCAAGTTCTCCAGATCGTCCTCTTCTTTGGCCACCCCCAGAGACTCGGCAATGCCCCCGTACTTCCAGGCCATGCGTTTGGTCAGTTCCACCGCGTTCAACATCTCCGAGCCATTGAAAAGCCCCGGATAAACTTCGGCCATCAGTTTCCAGAACATGCGCAGGGATCCCGCCGGTAGCCCTGCCCCTTCACAGAATCGATCCCGATAGAGCAGATTGGGGTGAACTGCACTGTACATGCCTGAGAGGGTAGACCGCTCCCCAGGGGCCACTGGGACCTGCCAGGTACGGGTATTTTTGATGGCCTGAATCGACTGGCCCAGACGCGCCTGCAAGCTGCCCCACCAGGTGCCCACATTCAAATTTCCGTAGGCTTTTTCTTCAGGGTTGGTCGGCAATTCAAATCGGCTTTGAGCTAGGGTTTGCTGAGATTCTTTCCATAACGTGTAGCCGGGATCTTTGGTATTTGCCTGCAACGGCTTGTCGGGATCCCCTAGGGGGACCGAAGTCCAGTAGCTTTCCCAAGTGTGATCCAGTTGAGCATTCCAGAGCTTGTTCCATTCCCAATTGGATGGGTGCTTCCACTTCTCGAATTCTCTCTGGTAGTTGATGTGGGAGCCTTCAGTCGTACCCATCATTGGGGCAATCTTTTTCCAGATCTCCGAGCCTCTATCATTGAGGGTTTGGATACATCTCTCGCGGATATGATCCCGGACTTTAGTTCCGATCTCTTTCCAGATCTTGCGCATCTCCTGGGCCAGTTCCTCTGCAAAGGCTTTGGATTCTTTTCTGGGCAACAGAGCTGTGATCACATTGGGAAACCCGGCAGTGCTCAGGCTGGTGGACACGCAATCGTTGAATCGACTTATAGGAGTGGATCCCTGGGCATCTCCATTGCGGGTATCAAGCCGGTCGATCTCTCGGAAATAGCACTCAAACTCCGGAAACTTCTTCAGGATCCAGGCATCGATGATCTCCTGGCCCCACAGAGAAGGTGTGATCACCGCATCCGGCCCATAGCGCTCAGCAATGAACCAGCAGAGGCGGGCACTCAGGTAGTGCAGCAGATAGGATCCCGACCAAAAATCCAACAGCTTCCTAGAGGATTTGATGAACTCCTGCACCGGCGAGAAGGTGAACAACAAGAGATCGGCATGAGAAACCGAATTTGAGGGTTTCCACCCGCGCGGGAATAGGGCTCCGGCCAGCGCCGAGACAATACTGTTGTGATCGTGGATGGGACAGTCTGGGATGCGGGTGTCGGCAGGCAACAAAAGAGCAGCAGGAGTGCTGATCCCAGTTTCTTGAACCACCAATTGGGGATAAAACCGCCAGAACCACCAGAAGGCTTTTTCCGGATCCGCATGGCGCACCTGCTCATAGGGGATGATCCGATTTTGGATCTCCTCCAGTTGCGCTTCCGCTAGCTGACTCCAAATCTGGATATCCTGCTTTTCTCCCGACAGAGGGTGACGCACTTCCACTTGGGTAAGCCCGCCCAGTTGCTCCGCATCTTTATAGACGTTTCTGATGGTTAATCGATCTGAGGCGGCAGCGATGTGATCTGAAATCACCCCCTGATGAGACTGCCACCACTCCTCCAGCTCTGCCCCGTGATGATACAACTCCGCCACCTGCTGCCAAGGGCCTTTGCCGTTTTTGTACTGATACAAAGACTTGAGCTGGGGATCATGTAGCAGAGCAAACAGTTTGCGGCGGAAAAACATTTTTTCCATGAGTTCCACTCCCTCCAAAAGAAGCAATCTGCACACTTGAACAACAGCATAAACAGATACCTATATCCTGCTGCCACCGGTAATGCGAACGGCAAAATAGTTCATATTGCTAAACAACAAGGGATCCTGGCGGGGAGAGCACCTCTGGCCCACCCCAACTTTCCGCCTTGGCCAGGGTGTGGTCGGTGAGGGGATAGAAACGAATATGGTCTTCCGGCAAATAGAGACGAGGTTGAAGTCGGCGTTTCAAGTCTTGGTACTGATGCTGCTCCAGCCGGCATTCAAAGACGCTGTACTGAACCCGCCGGCCATAGCCTTCAAGCAAGTCAGAGACTTTCTTGCGTCGTTTGTTGTCGGGGATGTCGTAGGTGATGACGTAGAGCTGCATGTGAGATCTCTTCAGCGGATGAGGAACGGCAAGTAAACAGGGATCTGATCATTTACAAACTGCTTGTAGATCTGCACCTGCCGGTTGATGACGGCCCAGCGAGGGATCTCTTCTTCCCGCGCACCCTTGACGGGATCTTCCGGCTGCACCGTGTCCTCCATCCGCTGGATAAAGGCCCGCAGAACTTTGGTTCGGCCCTCTTGGGTGAGCATGCACCCCTCGATTTCATCTGTGAAGTCTTCAATCGGATCCATGACGCCGCTGTTGATCAGCCACAGCACGAGAGAATCAATCACTGGGGCACGAAACTCTTCCACCAAATCCGAGGCCAGGCAGGGGTGATTGTGGTGACCGGTGTGCAGACAGACATCCCTGGTAGGGATCCAAGCCCTGCAGCTCAATCAGGAGCAGAATGTGGTTCCACAAGAGCTGGTAGCCAAAGCTGAGCATGGCATTGACAGGATCCCGGGGGGGACGACGAGTGCGCGTCACCAGTTCAAAGCCAGGAGAGGTGAGGCACTCCCCCAGCGCTGGGTAGTAGACGGCAGCGGCAGCTCCTTCAAGGCCCATGAGCTGCTCTGGAGTTGTAGCTTCATCCATAGCCTGAATGAGTTGCTGGAGCTGAGCAATTTTCTCGCTGCTGACCTGAGATTTGCGGCGGCGTTGCCGCAGAAGAAGTACGCGGCAGTTGTGCAGCTTGGCTTTGAGGATCTGTCTGGCGGCCTCCAATTTTTGAAAAGGGGTCAGCAGAATCTGTTTTTCCTGAAGAAAACGACTCCCCCGCTGAACGGGCTGCAGGCGACCATAACAGTACCCCATCTGGGAAAGGTAGGCGATGGGGATGTTGCGCTCTAGGCAACTCTGGATCAGTTGGGTTGTGACTTGGGCGTGGCCGAAGATCAAGATCTGATCCAGGTGGGGCAATTGAGCCTGTTGAAGAACAACTCCAGCTCGTTTGACAACCAGTCGTTCCTGGTCGAGGCTGAGGTAGCAATCTTGTTGGGACACATAAAGTGTTCTGCCCATAAGGCCACTCCCAGAAGCCTAAAATTGAAGCTGAAGTGGAAGCAGGATGGAGCCTTCTTCAAGTTAAAAGTCAGGCCCAAGAATGCTGTAAGGAAAGATGCGAATGGCGAAAAAGCAGAGCAAGGCTTCTGGTACGGGATCCGTTCGTGACGGTGTGCTCCTGACGAAAGGATCCCTCCCCATGACTTTCCACCCCTCGCAAGCCTACGCCCATCCCCAAAGCTTTGATCGTCTGCTCTGCCTGATCGCCACCCTGGCTCAATATCCCGGCGTCGGCCATCTCAACGCGTCAAATCTTCCAGGTCGCGATGAGCAGGCTCCCCCCCGCCTGCAAGAACTTCTCTCGTACCTGCACGCTGTCGCTGCCCAGCAACAGATCGCTCTTCCTCCTTGTTCTCCCCACACTCTGCACAAAGATCTGCAAACCCTGAGATACTACGGCATTCTCGGAGATCAGACGTATCGTTGGGGCTACTATCTCGGCTCCAGCGCCATGACCGAACTGGAGTTCAACACCGCCCTTAGCGCCCTCCACTCCCAGGCCACCTACCAACGGGATCCCAAAGCCCAAGAGGCCTTTCAGGCTATTGTCCGCCGCCGCTGGGGCAAAAGCCACAGTTCAGAGAGTTTTTACCCGGTCAGAGCCCAGCTCAACCGCTCCATCATCCCCACAGATCCCACCCGGGTCAGCCGCAAGGGATCGGCTGTCCGCACCCTCTACAGCGCCCTCGACACCCTAGAAGCTGCCATTCTCCAGGGGCAGGCGATTCAGATTTGCCGTTCCTCAGATCCTTACCAGCAGGGTCAACAGGGATCCAAATCCATCTGGCCTCTGCAATTGATTCACTACGACATTGCCTGGTATCTAGCCTACGAGCAATCTGATACCCAGCATTTGGTGATCGGCCGCTTGGATCGCTTCGATGATCAGTGCCAGGTTCTCTCTCACCCGCCCCGCAGCCGCTCTCAACAACTGAAACGACTTAAACAAGTCCATGAGCTCCTGAATCAGGGCTGGGGTCTTTTCCTGGGCGAACCAGAAGAACAACGCCAGGAGCTATCTGGTCAACTTCCCTTCACGGAGATTACCGTCCGCTTCTACGGCGACACCATTCCGTTCATCCGCGAGGGAGGCTACCGTCACCCCAGCCAGAAGATCTTGACCCCCTCTAGACAGGGTCAGTACTTGGACTACCAAGTCCGGCTTCCCCCCCGTTCTCATGGGGAATTCATGCGCTGGGTCAACCGGTTCATGGGCAACGTTCAGATCCTGACTCCCCCAGAATTGGCTGAGCAGCACGCCAAACTGGCCGAGGAACAGTTGCAGCGATACAGAAGCAACCAGCAAGAGGCGGCCCAGAGGGAACTCGACGCAGACAAGACAGAGCGAATGGGATGAGACACCCAGGACACTGAAGGTCTCACTCCGGCAGACGAGCAAAGCTGACCCCTCGGTAGTAGTAGGCCAAAATTTGGCGGTAAGTCCAGCCTCGGCGGGCCAATTCTTGAGCGCCCCGCTGGCTCATGCCAATGCCATGCCCAAACTTGGGGTAGAGGCTGACATCCGGCAAGCTCATCAAATAAGGGATCCCACTCACCCCGACGGTTTGGCCGCCGCTGCTGGCGCTGTACATGGCATTGACAAACTGTCCCCCATACACCATGACCACGCCACGGGTGGCTTGCGTTGCTTCCAGGGCGGCTGCCGACCGCTGGGAAAGCCCTCGATACACCTGGGAGCGAGTATCGCTAAACACATCAAACCAACCGCGGGAGTTGCGATGGTAGAGAACGTAGCTGCGGGCCGCCACCGCCTGGGCCTTTAGGGCCTCTGGGAGAAAACGGGATCCCATTTCTGCATCCACCACACTGGCCACATAGTCTTCCAGATCCACGTAGTTGATGGCCATCACCAGGTTGTACCCGGTCAAGAGCACCTTGCCGGAATACCAGCGGCCATTCACCGCTACCAGGCCACCCTCCTGAGGTTCGATGAACAACGCCGGGTCAACCACTCCATGCAGATGCACCCCTCGAGGGCCGGGCTGAGCCAAAAACCCCTGCATAGGGGGCAACTCCGCCAGCACCTCTCCCCGACCGTTGATCAGGTGGGCAGGGAGAGAAACTCCCACCACCAGAGGGGCAGTAGTATGGGCCAATTGCACTCGCACCGTCACCCCCCAGACGGCTTCCACCCATCCCCAGAAGGCACTGACCACCAGGGATCCCAGCAGGGCCAGCCAATGCCGCGCTTCCATAATCCGTATCCAGAGTTGCTTTTTGTACACCAACTCCAGCTTAGGATAAGGCAAGTTTCCAGAAATGGGCCGGTTGGTTGGCAGCAACTGCAGAGGGCTTGAGCCTCAGTTCTTGACGGGGTGTGGGGGATCTGAGTATGGAACTATCTATGAACGGGATCCCGTTTCCAGCGGAGCGGGCCGATCCGGCGGCTCCAGAGGGTCGGGTTCTTGCGACCCAAGCCGATTGCGGCCGCCCTCTAGATGGACCGAAGAGCTATCCGGCCCCAGGCCCAAGGCAAAGCGCAGCGAGTCCCCCGGTCGTCCATTGGAGAAGAAGAGAAAAGAACCTAAGGAAGCCAGGGAAAGAAGAGCCGCATAGCCAAACATGGCTCGATAGCCGGTTCCCGCCGCCAAGGTGCCCAAGAGGGGCCCCGCCAGGCCGATGCCCAAATCGAACCCACACATCACCAAGCTAAACAGGCGACCCCGCTCCGCCGGCTCCGAGCGATCGGCCACGAGGGCAGAGATGAGAGGGATCAAAGTCCCAAAACCGCAACCCACCACGATCCCAGCAGCCAGAAAAGCGCCGGTGCTGTTGGCAACAATCAGGATCCCCATTGCCAAGGCATAGGTGGCCAAGCTGAGGGAGATAAATGGCCCCCGCCCATAGCGATCGGAAGCGCGACCGGTGAGCAGGCGCACTCCAAAGCTGGCAAAGGCCACTGCCGTATAAAAAAGACCTGGATTCAGGGGAGCTCCGGCTTCTTGGATTAACAAGGCCACAAAGGTGGTCTGGGTGCCGAAGGCCAACCCCACCAAAAACATCACCCAAGCGAGGGAGCGCACCTTCGGGCTGCCCAGAAAGCTCCAGAAGGCCCCATCCATCGGCAGGGATCCCCAATGCTCACGCCGCTGTTCTCGAACCAGTTGGGTACAAAGAAAGCCCACCAACCCCAGCAGAGCAGAGAAGAGAAACGAAGGGCCATAGCCGGCAAACTCCTGCAAAAAGCCGCCCAAAGCAGGGCCAATGGCTGCGCCGATCGGATTGACCAAACTCATGTAGCCCAGGATCTCGCCCCGTTTTTCTTCTGGGGCAAAATCCACCACCAAAGTCACATAGGCCGTGGCAAAAGCGGCGATGCTAACCCCATGAAAGGCTCGCACCAGCGCTACCCATGGGATCCAATCGGAGAGCCAGTATCCTATGGGGGCCATCCCCACCACCCCCATGCCGATAAGCAGCACGATCTGCCGGCTGTGGCCATCCGCCAGACGACCCAACGCAGGGCGAAAGGCCAGCAACCCAATCGAAAAGGCCCCCATTACCCAGCCCACTTGCTGGCTGGTGCCACCGGCATCTCTGACGTAGAGAGGCAACGTGGGCAGCAGCGAGGATAAACTGGCCCAAAAGAGCAGCCCAGCCACAAACAAAATGCCCAAGTTGCGCCGCTGTGCCGGCTGTAGCTGCTCGAATACCCTCACGCCAACTCCTTGTGCAAAATGGGACTCAAAGCGTGCTCCCAGAACCGCGCCCTGGGATAGAGCCACCTTCGCTGGATCCCTCAGTCCAAAATATTTAGGTGCTAACCTTTCTGATTGTAACCGTATGGCCTGAGGCTGTGAACCGGCCCTGCTCAGCTTTGAAGGTGCTTCCGGTTTGGGACAACAGCGAACCCAATTGACATTCTCCCCACAGCTATAGCTTGCTTCTGCGAAGCAGTAGCCGGGGGATTCTTTCTCAGCCAGCAGAACAACCCCCACTGACTGAGCTACATCGGGCGTGAGGTTAGTACCGCAACCCAATGGGAGACGCCAAAGCGCTCCGCACCGCCGCAGGCGTTCGCGAAAGCGTCGCGTAGCGATAAAGCAAAAGCCGCCCTTGAGGGCGGGGCTTGCAACCCAGTTTTCTTGGTCACTGCAAATTGGTTTGAAACAGCCCAAGTGTAAGGACTCCGTCCCGCTGGCGCGATCAGCACCGCCCCAGCCCCTCTCCCAGGGGAAAAGGGGAGTTCGCAACCTAGGTTGAGAGGTTTACCCCCATTGACAACAACCCTGCTGTGTCGCTGGGGTCTCGGAGGAGTGGTGAACAACGTCCAATCAGCCTCCGCTGGGGGCCGGGAAAGAGCCTGTTACCGCGCGGATCTTCTGTCGCCGCCCGGCTCGCTCGATCTCCAGCTCCAGGGTGCTGCCCACCTCAGTGCGCTCCACCTCCTGTTGCACCTGATCGGCTGTGGTTACGGCACGACCATTGATGGAGAGAATGACATCCCCAGACCGCAGCCCTGCCCGTTCCGCTGGGGATCCCTGGATGACTTCGCCAATCAGTACACCCTGATCCACCGTTATCAAAATGCGGCTATTGGGATCCTGGTTGAGGCGCTCCTTCAGCTCTGGAGTCAGCGTCAGCATGCGGATGCCCAGGTAGGGGTGATCCACCTTGCCGCGAGTGATCAACTGATTGGCCACCCGCTGGGCCGTCTCAATGGGGATGGCGAAGCCCAACCCTTGCGCTCCCTGGATGATGGCGGTGTTCACCCCTATCACCTCCCCTTGAGCGTTGAGCAGCGGGCCGCCGGAGTTGCCGGGGTTAATGGCCGCATCCGTTTGGATAAAAGATACCCGCTTGTCAGGCACCCGAATCTCCCCGCTGGAACGGCCCAAAGCGCTGATGATCCCAGCCGTAACGGTGTTATCCAAACCCAGGGGGTTGCCGATGGCAATGGCCCACTGGCCCGGCTCCAGGGTTTCCGAGCGCCCCAGCTTCACGGTCGGCAGGTTCTGGGCGTTGATCTTCACCACGGCGATGTCCGTAACCGGATCCGAACCGATTACCTGCCCATCAAAGCTGCGGGTATCCTTGAGCGTCACCGTTACCTTGTCGGATCCCTCGACCACATGGGCATTGGTGATGATCTGGCCGTCTGGGCTGATGATGAACCCAGAGCCGGTTCCCTGCTGTCGCCGCTGCCGAGGGATGGAAGGGATCGCTTGGCCGAAGAAATCTCGGAAAAAGGGATCGCTGAAAAACTCCTCCGGAAAAGGGGCAGGGGCGCGCACCGTCCGCTCAGCATCGATGCGAACCACCGCCGGCCCCACCTTTTGCGCCACATCGGCGATGAAATTCAGGTTCAGTTGGGGCGGGGTTGTCGTCGTTTGGGCAGATACCCCCTTGCCCCCCACCAGAGCTGCTCCCAGCCCAATGCCCAGCAGCACCAGCAGCACCGACGAGAGAAGAGACTTCCAAGTGGAAACGGCAGAAGGCTTGAACAAGGATTGGGCAGGTTGGGCAGAAGCTTCTGACCTGGGAGAGGGCTGGCCCGGCATGGATGTGCTGCGCTTCATAGCTACAAGAAGAGGGTTGGGATGCTGCAAGACTTCGGCCCCACGCAGGGGAAGAAACCTAGAGCCTAATCTAACATGGACAGCAGGGATCCCAGAGTGGGCAACCCTAGCGTTTTTCCGTACTTCTATCTGGAGCGAAGAGCAGCGGAATCTGCTCACCCAAGGTAGCCCATCTCCCATTCAGTTGGCTTTGATCACGATAGTGAGGCCAGGAAAGCTTTTGTTCCCGACTTTGGCCGGTTTGCAGCTAACGTAGGAATAATGAATGGGGGTAAGACCATGACCAACCCAGCCAGCCGCCTGTTGGCTCCTCTGCTTGGTGGATTGCTCTCGGCACAGATGGCCGCCCCAGTTTTGGCGCAAATGGGGCCCTTGCCACCACCGCCTCCTGGAGAAGGATGGCGTCCTGTGAATCCTCGCCCCCTTCCCCCTGGCCCTCAACCCCTGCAACCTGGCCAGCCCTTTCAACTGCAAACCACGTTGCTATTGCGCTCTGGGGATCTGATCCAGGCGGTGCATCGCTCCCCAGAAACCCTCTTGATTGCCCCTGGGGAAACCCGCGCCGTCAGCCTTAGCTTGGATACCCCTCTGCGGGATATCTACGGCAACATGGTCGTCCCGGCGGGGGCTGTTTTGGAAGGCCAATTTCAGCCGGTGAGCGGCGGCACCCAGTTTGTTTCGCGGGCTTTGATTTTCAACGGCCAATCCTACCCCCTCTACGCTCAGAGCCAGGTTATCCCGCTGCGCAAGGATCCCCGCCACACTTCCGGGGAAGCGATTGTGCAAGATGCCTTGATTGGGGCAGCTGCGGGGGCCATCTTGGGAGGCTTGTTCGGCGACCGCGTGATCTCGACGGAGAAAGTGCTGGGCGGAGCGGCGGCAGGGGCTGTCATCGGCAATGTAACGGCGCCGGAAGTGGCGGTGATCGACGCCAATGCCAACTTGACTCTGACGGTCACCCAAGATTTTCAGCCCTACCTGCCCTAGCGAGCTTCTGAAAACAGCTCTGGCCCTAGGGACTGGCCGTGAGCCGATCCAAAATCTCGTCGTGGGAGAGGCCCTTGCGCACCCATTCCTCGCAGTGGTGCAGCCGCTGAGCCGTGCCGATGAGGAAGCGGTTGAGATCGGCCCCCAGGGATTCGCAGGTGGTCTGTACGCAGATGAGATCCCGCCCCGAAAGCAAGGAGAAGAGGCTGGCCAGCATTCCCGCCTCCAAATATCCGGCAGGCTCTCGCCGTGCAGAAGGTTCCTCCGGGTTGAAGCTGGCGCGAGCGGCAAGGGCAAACCTGGAATGGCGGATCCCGGCCTGAACCAAGCCGTGGTCGGCGGCGGAAAAATCCAGCTCCAGGCGTCCCCAGCCGTGGGTAGCCCAGAGATCGCTGAGGGCATCCAGGAAGATCCCCATCGGCAATTCCTGCGGCGGCTGCTGGTAGTAGCCGGAAAGCTCGTCTTCAATACGGCGGAAAAACGCCTCTCCCCAATCGCGGCCACAGTTGTAGAGAATGACGCGGGTGGCTTGGCCGGTTTCGTAGCGCAGGCCGGAGTAGAGAGCTTCCAGCAGGGGCATGGGAAAGGCCGCCAAGCGGTATCCTCCGCGGCTGTAGAGCAGTCCGGTGTGGATGTCAGGGCGGATGTAGTAGGCAGGGCTAAAGCAGTGCCCAGGCAAGATCTGGTCTTGCAGAATCTCTTGCAGGGAGATCATGGCTATTCTCGCAGTCAGGTGGACAAGAGGGCGGGGATGGATAGATTGGGGAGCGGCTGGAATTTTTGGCGTGAGGGAATGAATGATTAAGGAGTGAGCTGTATAAGCTGTATACAGTAAATCGGGAGAAGGAGGTCGCTATCGGAGGGCGCAGGGAACTTTGGTGAATAGATTGAGGGCGAATGGACTCAGTTAACCAGCATGGATTTGGCCAAAAGCAGATAAGGACGGATCATCTCGCTCTCTTCTGCCCCAAAGATGTAGGTCAGGGAGTCGAGCATTAACTTGTAGGCAGGCTGGCATTGGTCGCGCATCTTGAACGATTTCAGGATCGTCTCCAGCCAGTAGAGCAATTTATCCCTCAGGTAGTCTTCGTCGTTGAGCAGCATGGCCATGCAGCAGTAGCGCCACACCATGCTCAGATCCCGGCGGCAGCGCTCCCAGGCCAGGTGACCATGCTGGCGGATTAAATTCGGCATCATCGGCTGAAACTTCTCCATCACCCGATCCAGCAGCTCTTGTTCTTTGGCCTGCAGAACCTGGTAAAGGCGGACCCGCTTCGGGATCCCTTCCACGTAGGCGTGTAGAGTTTTCAACTCGTCCGGGCGCAGATAGCGGCCTTCGCTTTGTTGCATCAGCTCGGCAACCCTTGAATTCATAGATAGAGCCTCCTTCAGTGGGCTTCACACAAACATTTCCGCCAAGGTGAGAGCCCGCTCCGGCGGAACTGTGGGCAGGTCAACCTCGGCCTCAGACCTAGAAGAAGAGGGGGAAGGGAACTGGGCCTGAGAAGTGGCGCAGACAGCTTGTAGCTCTTGCCAGTAGGTGGCAAGCAAACCCTGCTGATCCGCCGGCAGGGATCCCTGAACCACTGCCCGTAGCTGAGCGAGCGCTTGCGGCAACCCTAGGTACTGTTCCATCGCACCAAGAGTTACCTGCTGCACAGGGGTGGGATCCCCCAGCAACAGACTCAGGCCCAGGGAGCGCAAACAAAAGGCCAATTGACGAGCCAAGAGGCGCTGAGCCGGGGTTAGAGAAGGTTCTGCCCCCTCTCTGGCGGGATTGCTGCTGGGCAACGCTGTCGCGACGGGGGTTGGCCCCTGCTGTTGCAAGACCCTTTGGATCCAGGTCAGCTCCTGCTGTTGTAAGACCTGGTAAAGCTCCAGCCGTTCTTGAAAAGAGAGAGAGTAGCGAATCAGGTCTTGCAGATCGTCGGGTGTTAAGTAATCCCCTTCTCGCTCGGCAATGCGTTCTGGCCAAGAGTGAAGGTCATCCATGGGTGAAGTCTCCTTAAAAACAGAGGGCAAAACAAAACCGAGATCCCTGAACAAACCAGAGCTAGAGCAAAGCTCCGCCAAACAAGGCGGCAAAATCCTCAAGGGTAAAGGGATCCTCTGCCGGCAATTCCGGCAGCGGCTCTGAGCGTGGGCAGATGCCCGACCAATTGAAGCCGGCAAAAAACTGTCCCACCGACTGGGCAAAGAGCACGGGGGACTGCGGCGGCAGTTCTTGAGCGGAGGAAGCCTTGGCCGGGGGTCGGTTATCCCAGTTCAACCCCTGCAAAAAGACCGCCAGCGGCTGGGTTAAGTCCAGATCGGTGTCTAAGTTGAAGGTGACCATGGGCGTTTCTCCAAAGTGTCGAGGGATCCCAGAGAGCCTTCAAAAGCCACAAGCAAGCCTCACAACTGGTGCAAACGCTGCTCGATCTCGCGGGCGCTGGCCCCTTCGGTGATCCAAAAATTGGCGGCATCAATGCGTTCTTGCCCGCCCAACAGGAACTTGCAGTAGGTTTCCCCCATGGCGTAGCACTGGATCTCGATGCAGGCCAGCTCGCGGGAAGTCATAGCGGTGAAAAACCCGGCAAATAGCCCGGCATAGAGATGACAAACCGGCTTGCCCACATCCCCAAGGGTGCGAGCCACCATCGAGTCAAACAAGTTGATAAACAGGAAGCCTTTTTGTTTGGATTCGGTTTCCACCTCCCACTTGCCCCAGCCCTGAGCCGTAAAAGGCCACCACCAAGTCTCCAGCAAAAACAAAAGGTTGGACTGTTTTACGCCAATCCCATACTCCCGCTCGTACCACTCGGAGAAGTGCTTGGCATCGCGGATGCCCCAATCTCTGCCAATGGTGTACATCACCGCCGCCGAAGCATCCCCCACCTCCCGTTCCAAGCCTGTTTGCAAGCCCACAATAAAGTCTTCGCTGAGCAGGAGATTTTGCGTGTTGTTCCAGTCGATGATCGTGCCCTGATCTCGGTTGAAGCGGAAGAAATCGCGGTAACTGTAGTGGGCATGCTTGTCGCGGCCCACAGGCATGGTGACTGCAGGACGGGGATCCGGTCGAGATGTGGTGGCCATGGCGCTCTCCTGATAAAAAATGGATAATTCTAGATTGCAAAGCAACAGGATTTGGTGGGATTTGTAGGGATCAACTGGGCCAGACAATGCCAATGAGTCAACAAAATGAATGGCTAAGCATTCGATAAACTTGGTCAGCTATCTGAGGGATCCAACATTGTTCAATCCTTGGTTGATTGTCTATAAGACAATGCCCGCTGAGCCCAAGGGATCCCTGAACATCGACAATCCATCAAACTTCCCGAGTTTGGGCCAGCGTATTGCCAATGATGCGGAAGTCCTCATTTTCTAGCTGCTTAACAGTAGAGCGAGTGATGATCTTGCCCTGCTCCACCAAAACCTTCCCCGTCCGTGGGTGCAGCAGGTCTTGTTCGGCCCGCCGACCGATGAGCACTTCGATATCCCTCAGCGAGTTCACGTACATCCCCGGCGGCAGCTCCACCACCACGCCATCGGAAACCACCCGCGCCTGACAGGCCAGCCGGGAATTGCTGCGGGCGCTGGTAATGGTCTCCAGAGTCTTGGCCTCGCGGGGGGTGATGGGAGTGAGGCTTTCCATTCCCTCTTTGACGTAAACATGACAGGTGGCGCAGAGGCCGCGACCGTTACATTCCCGCGAAACCTGCAGCTCCTCCGACAAAATGGCCGACAGCAGATTGCTGTAGGTATCGACCTCCGAGACACGAGATAAAGGCTCTAGCCGGATTTGTTTAACCATAGATGGGATCCAAACACTAAGGGCAGGCAAGAAACCCCGGCGGGCAAGATCTACTGCAAAAGCAACGCAAACAAATCACAACAATTAACTCCCTTCCCTGCAGTCCTTCTGCAGGTCTACGGCAACACCTGATTTCCCAGTCGATTAAAGTTAAATGTAGGTCACCTCAGATGATGAGTCCCGCACAAGCAACTCTGGGGAAGGCTATATTCTTTACTTTATTTTGGATTTGGATGAGGTCATCTTGGATGAAAATGTCATAATCCTTAACTACGGATAAACACGGAATCTTTTTATCGCCCAGAAAGCCACAAAGTGAAATCACGTAAATCAGAGCCAACGACAATCCTTTTGTAAATATTTATCGCGGATCTACGTCGGTTGTTCTATCGTCAAGGTAAATCTCAAGTAGGCTCTTCATAGTCTTTTGTTGGCAGTTTTGTTGCAGAGGGATGTGCTGAAGTCCGCCGTAAAAGCGTATCGAGCCATTTGCTATTCCCTTCATAATTTCTTTAAAGTAGTCCCCCATTTTGTCTGTAAATCGATCTTTTCTGTTTTTGTTGGCTTCGTCGATTGGGAGCTAGGGTTATGGAATCGCGCCAGCGCCGGCAGGATCCGCAAACGTTGCAAAACCTGTTGCGGGCCGCCTATCAGCAGCTTTTGGAACGCCAGCCCTACCAGCACGAGAAAGCGGGAGAACTGGAGAAAATCGAGCAGGACTTTCTCCGCGGGCGGATCGGGATTAAGCGCTTGGTTCGCCAGATTGGGGGATCCCGTCTTTATCAGCGGCTGTTTTTCAGTGCCGGCTGCAACACCCGCTGTGTGGAGCAGGGTTTCAAGCACTTTTTGGGGCGGGCCCCGGCCAGCAAAGCTGAGGTGGCCACCTACCACGATATTCTGGTGCATCACGGCTTTCAGGCCATGGTCAATGCCTTTATCGACTCTGAGGAATACCGCCACCATTTCGGCAACAACCATCTGCCGCAACCCCGTCAACGGCTAAGCGGCCACCCCCCCTTGGCCTACTTATTGACGGATCGGATGAACCGGCGCCACGGGCTGGGGATACAGGGATCCCCACTTTTGCACAGCCTGGCGGTGATGTGAGTCGGGGATCCCTTAGGCAGTGGGGCCGGGGAGGAAGTCGAGGGTGTAGGCTTGGCCCACATCCAAGTTGGCTTCCACCGTTCCCAGGGCAACCATCTCCCGGAAGTAGGTTTGCCAGCGCTGGTGGGTCATGGCGCCGATCCCCAGCGTGGCGGCATCTCCACTGGTGAGAAGGCCGTAGTCTTTTAGGGCTTGGTGGGCGTAGGCCAGGAGGGCCTCGCTCATGTTGGGGTTGTCTTGGCGGATGAGGCGATTGCCGGGGCGGGGATCCTCTAGGTAGCTCTGCCAGCCCTGGATGGAGGCAGCTACAAATTTTCGCACCTGCTCCGGGTGCTGTTCGGCAAAGGGGCGGGTGGTCTCCAGGGTGGTGGCGTAGGGGGAATAGCCGTAGTCGGCCAGCAGAAAAACGACGGGATCAAAGCCCCCCTCCTGGCGCACGCGGAAGGGCTCGGAGGTCACATAGCCCTGCTGGGCAGAAGACTTGTCCAGCAAGAAGGGCGTGAGGCTGAGGTTGTAGGGGCGCTTCTGCTCGTCGGTAAAGCCAAATTTGGCCCGCAAAAAAGGCCAGTAGGTGAGGTTGGCCCCCGGTGACACCCAGATGGGCTTGCCCCGCAGGTCTTCCAGGCGCTCGATGCCCACCCCTGGATGGGCCAAGAGACACTGGGGATCCTTCTGGAAAAAGGCGGCCACGGTGAGAACAGGGATCCCAGCTTGCAGAGCCGCCAGAGCGTCGGGGCTGCCGCCGAGCACAAAATCTGCCGCTCCCCCGGCTAGCAGTTGCAGCACGTTAACCGCCGTTCCCCCCATGCGGATTTCCACCTGCAGACCGTAGTCGGCGTAGATGCCGGTGGCCAGGGCTTGGTAAAAGCCGCCGTGTTCGGCCTGGGCGTACCAGTTGGTGACCAGTCGCAAGGGCCGGGATCTGGCCGAAGAGGGGCGGGAGCCCGCTCCTACTGCTAGCAGAGCAGCTCCACTGGCCAAAAAACGCCGCCGCGGCCAAGGCTCTGGAGTTACACCGGACATAGGCAGGGATCCTCAGGCGGCCACGCTTTCAGTATCTCGCAAGTAGACCAGTTTTTCCTCAGGCTGGCCACCCCTTGGAAGAGGAGCTGTTGGGAGGCGTCTTCGATTTATATTTGCAAAGCAAGCGGGATCCCCTTCTTACAAGGGGCAAGATCGACATTCCAAGGGGTAGGGCATGGGCAAGGTGTATCTAGTGGGGGCAGGGCTGGGCGGGCGGGCGGGCCTGACGCAGGGAGCACTGGAGATCCTACGGCAGGCTGAGGCTATCTGGATCGACGAGCTGGTGGATGAGCGCTTGTTGGCAGAGTTGCCGCCGCAGGCGCAGGTGTGGCGACGCTCTGGGCCAGGAAGCCTCCAGGAGGGCATCCATTGGCTTATCCAGCGCTGCCGAGAAGGCAAACAGGTGGTTCACCTCAAGTCAGGGGATCCCTTGATCTTTGGCCGCGCTCGCGAGGAGATCCAAGCCCTTAGGGAGGCGGGCTGTCCCTTTGAGATTTGGCCGGGGTTGTCGTCGGCCCTGGCTGGCCCCCTCTGGGCAGGGATCCCCCTGACCGATAAGCACTTAAGCCGCGTTTTTGCCGTGCTGACTGCCCACGATCTAGAGGCCTTGCCCTGGAGCGCCCTGGCCCAGTTGGATACTTTGGTGATTTTGATGGGATCCCGGCAGCGACAGCACATTGGCGCACGGCTGATGGAGTCTGGGATCCCGGCAGACCGACCGGTGGCCTTGATCTGGGGGGCGGGGCAAGCAGAGCAACAGGTGTGGGTAGGCACCTTGGCCGAGCTGCAGCAGGGGGAGAGTCAGGCAAAGTTGCCGGGTCTGCTGGTGGTCGGGGAGGTGATCCGGTTGCGGCAGGACTTTTTGCCGGGGATCCCACCCTTGCCGCCACCGGCTCCTTTGGCAGGCAAGACGGTTCTCGTCACCCGTTCCGAGGGGCAATCACCAGCTTTTTGTGAGTTGCTACAGGCCCAGGGAGCGCGGGTGCTGGAGATGCCGACCCTGGTGATCCAGCCGCCCACGAGCTGGGATCCCTTGGATACAGCCATTGCCAACCTGGAACAATTCGACTGGCTGCTGCTGACCTCTGCCAATGGAGTGCAGGCTTTCTTTGAGCGGCTGCAGCGGCAGGGGCGAGATAGCCGAGCACTCCACTCCCTGCAAGTGGCGGTGGTGGGATCCAAAACCGCTTCCGTGCTGGCCCAGTACGGCATTCGCCCGGATCTGATGCCCTCCGAGTTTGTGGCCGAAGCCCTGCTACCCATTTGGCCGCAGCCAGTGCAGGGGCAGCGCATCCTCTTTCCCCGCGTTGAGTCAGGAGGGCGGGAGGAGCTGGTACAGGGGTTGCGGCAGCGAGGAGCAGAGGTGGTGGAGGTGGCCGCCTATCAGTCCGCCTGTCCAGCAGCAGCGGATCCCCAGGTGGTGGAGGCTCTGAAGGCCCGTCAGGTGGACATCCTCACCTTTGCCAGCTCCAAGACAGTACAGCATTTTGCCCACTTGATCCAGCAGGCAGGGCTAGGCCCTGAGATCTGGGATCCACCCGTGCAGATTGCCGCCATTGGCCCCAAGACGGCCGCAACCTGCAAGGCTGCATTTGGTCGAGTGGACATCGCAGCCCAGGAGTATACTTTGGAAGGATTGGTGGAAGCCCTCATCCAAGCGACCAACCGTTCTACCTAGCCTTTTCAGGCCGTTCGCGGTAGCGGTGCAGAGTACCCAGGTGCTCCTCATAGTGAGCCCCCATCAGCCAAACGGAACTCTCCTGGCCCGGCATCCCAATAGATACACCCAGACACCATGTGGCAGACGGCCAAGCTCTACGAAGACATTCTTTACGAAAAAACGGATGGCATTGCCAAGATCACCATCAACCGTCCCCACAAGCGCAACGCCTTCCGCCCCAAGACCATTGCCGAGCTGATTGATGCGTTTGCCGATGTGCGAGAGGATCCCAGGATTGGAGTAGTGCTCTTAACAGGCGCCGGGCCCCATACCGATGGGAAGTATGCCTTCTGCGCCGGCGGGGATCAAAGCGTACGGGGCGAGGCCGGTTACCTGGATGAGGCCGGGATCCCTCGTCTCAATGTGCTGGATCTGCAGCGCATCATCCGCTCTTTGCCCAAGGTGGTGATTGCCCTAGTGGCAGGCTACGCCATTGGGGGTGGCCATGTTTTGCATCTCATCTGCGACCTGACCATTGCCGCCGACAACGCCATCTTTGGGCAAACCGGCCCTAGGGTGGGCAGCTTCGATGGGGGCTTTGGGGCCGCCTACCTGGCGCGAGTGGTGGGGCAAAAAAAAGCCCGCGAGATTTGGTTCCTCTGCCGCCAATACACCGCAGCCCAAGCCCTAGAGATGGGTCTGGTCAATGCCGTGGTGCCAGTGGAAGAGCTAGAAGCTGAAGGGATCCGCTGGGCGCAAGAAATTCTCCAGCACAGCCCCTTAGCCATCCGCTGCCTCAAAGCCGCCTTCAACGCCGACTGCGATGGGCAGGTGGGGCTGCAGGAGCTGGCCGGAGATGCGACGTTGCTGTTCTACATGACCGAAGAAGCTGCTGAGGGCAAACGCGCCTTTTTGGAAAAGCGCCCACCTAACTTTCGCCAGTTTCCCTGGCTGCCATAGTTTGTTTGTTTTCATTTTTTCATTAATTCCACTTCCCCGAAGGGAAGCAACCTTGGGGGACTGTGAACTATGCCAAGGCCCTAGGAGTGCGGTTTCCATTAATTCCACTTCCCCGAAGGGAAGCGACAATAGCGGCTAGTTTCAATATCGCTGCCATCCCACAGTCGCGTTTCCATTAATTCCACTTCCCCGAAGGGAAGCGACTCGTCATGAATGAGCCTGGCCCGTCCCTGCAGCCGGGTTTCCATTAATTCCACTTCCCCGAAGGGAAGCGACTTCGGATCAACTCTGAACGTATGTCGATCCAGACTGGTTTCCATTAATTCCACTTCCCCGAAGGGAAGCGACCCTAATACCGGTTCTGAGGTTGATGGAAGGACTGCACTTTCCATTAATTCCACTTCCCCGAAGGGAAGCGACCAAGTGTTGTATCACTTGGGTTTCCGATCACTAGCACTTTCCATTAATTCCACTTCCCCGAAGGGAAGCGACTATCGGCATCCCGATCCTGAATTGGACATGATGATCCTTTCCATTAATTCCACTTCCCCGAAGGGAAGCGACTCTGGAGTTCAGGTTCGAGCCCGGAGTGAACTGGATCTTTCCATTAATTCCACTTCCCCGAAGGAAGCGACTCTCTCGATCTCCACGGCCAGCTTGACCAACTGCAGACTTTCCATTAATTCCACTTCCCCGAAGGGAAGCGACTGGGCGATATCTTGAATGGGTATGTCGATTACCAAGAGTTTCCATTAATTCCACTTCCCCGAAGGGAAGCGACTTTGGGTCAATTACTATGAACGCTTTGCTTACTTTCGTTTCCATTAATTCCACTTCCCCGAAGGGAAGCGACAAAAAGCTAGAAGCCTAGTCTCACAAACCTAAACAGGTTTCCATTAATTCCACTTCCCCGAAGGGAAGCGACAGGAAAAGTGTTGAGCTACATCCCATGGTATCACGCAGTTTCCATTAATTCCACTTCCCCGAAGGGAAGCGACTAGGCGTAACGGGCCCAAGACGGCTAACTCCAGAACAAGTTTCCATTAATTCCACTTCCCCGAAGGGAAGCGACAGGAAAAGTGTTGAGCTACATCCCATGGTATCACGCAGTTTCCATTAATTCCACTTCCCCGAAGGGAAGCGACTAGGCGTAACGGGCCCAAGACGGCTAACTCCAGAACAAGTTTCCATTAATTCCACTTCCCCGAAGGGAAGCGACTATTATTATCATTCCTGCTACCCCTGAGAAGTTGAAGTTTCCATTAATTCCACTTCCCCGAAGGGAAGCGACCTGGATGAATTCAGACTGCCCCAAAATCGTAAGCTACGTTTCCATTAATTCCACTTCCCCGAAGGGAAGCGACTATCCCCACACGCGTGGGGGTGAACCGAGCTCAGAAGAGTTTCCATTAATTCCACTTCCCCGAAGGGAAGCGACAAAATAACAGTAGAAGTCTATTGAAGTTCCTTGAATGTTTCCATTAATTCCACTTCCCCGAAGGGAAGCGACTGCTGGAGTGGCAGGTTGGCCCTCAGAATGATGGCGTGTTTCCATTAATTCCACTTCCCCGAAGGGAAGCGACTCCAGGTTCGCTTGATTAATTTCCCACCTGTTTTTGAGTTTCCATTAATTCCACTTCCCCGAAGGGAAGCGACTCCTCAAAGTAGAGGAATCCCTCGTGGACGACTGCAGTTTCCATTAATTCCACTTCCCCGAAGGGAAGCGACTAGGCGACGAGCGGCAAGTGGTGCGCGGGTTCTTGGTTTCCATTAATTCCACTTCCCCGAAGGGAAGCGACACGAGATTACGTTCCAGGTTGTTGAGATCAGCCTGGTTTCCATTAATTCCACTTCCCCGAAGGGAAGCGACCCCCCCCCATTATAACCCTTACCCAGAGCGGGATCCAGGGGCCTAGATCGACAGGGTCTCGTTTTCGGCTGCAATTTCCCCTTATTTTTCTCTGCCGAGAGGCCTGAAACCCTTGCCCAGAGCGGGATCGACCGGGTCAACGGAAGAATCAGGGTTTGAGGCTTGTCGCCGACCCTGTCGCTAACTGGGTTGGTGTAGAAATTGACATGGATCCTCCTGCCCCCCTTGAGGTTGCTGGGGAGCTGCCTCTGAGAAGCGGAAGCAGGGGGCCAATGAGGGCAAGATGAGAGGCTAGGGAGCGACGACATAGCAATCTTGGGAGAGGCGCTCGTTGCCTCCCCACTTTGCCAGCTTGCTTCCGCCGCAGGCAGGTATGAAGACCGGGCTTGAGACCCGGTTTTTAGGTAAAACTCCCTGAGTAAAAGTTCTCAATAGAAACTACCAAAGTTACTGCAGGAGCTGGGATCCCAATTTGGGAAGCTTGCGAACCCTAAATGCCTGGGGACTTGCTGGGTGGGCTTTCTTCGGCTACTGCTTGCCTGCGTCGATCCCCGATGCCGCAATCACCACAGCATTCCGGTCGCTTGAAGTCGTCCCAATGGATGCAAGCCCGGCAGCCTTTCAGCATTTCCGGCCAGCGCTCCCGAATCAACAGTTGCCGCAGTTTGACTTCCCGTGACTCCTGAAAGGGGTGTTGGAATTGATCCATAGCTATTGGGTTTCCCAGCTCTCTTATCTGGTATAAAAGCAGATTTGAGTTTGGGATCGAGAAATATCAGTATAGCTTAAGGTTTGGGTGACCCAATCTTTTCTGCTGGTTCTAAGACAGCCGAGATAAATCAATCCACTTTTATCCATCACCTTAGGAAAAGATTTACCAAAAAATGTAAACAGTTTACACAAAACTTAGCCCATTTTTTCTCCGCTCAAAACAAAGGTGGGATCCAGTGCCAGCAGCATTTGAGTCCGACCGCGGTGTTCCAGGCGGTTCACCGCCGATTGAATCACCTCCACATGACGAGCTCGCACAGCGGCCAGGCCAGCGGAAAGGCCGTAGAGCTCATCCAAAGAGTTGGTCGTCGCCACGACCCGTCCGTTGGGGCTGAGATGGCTCCAGCAGGCTTCCAAGATCTCGCGTAGAGGATGGCCCCCCTCAATGCAGATGCGATCCGGCGCTGGAGAAAGGTGTTGCAGACAATCGGGGGCAGTACCTTGAATCACCTGCACGTTGGCGAGGCCAAATTTCCGGCAATTGCTCTCGATCAGGCTGACCACCTCTGCATCTCGCTCGATGGCGATCACGCGAGCTTTGGGGCACAGAATGGCTGCTTCAATGGCAATGGTGCCGGTTCCGGCGCCGATATCCCATAGGCAGTGGTTCTCTCCCAGGCGCAACTGGCTCAGCACCAACACGCGCACCTCGCGAGGGCTCATCGGGATCCCCGGGATGCGTTCAAAGGCAGAGTCCGGGATCCCTGGGGTGCGGTAGGGCCAAGAGAAGGCAGTTGACATGGGAAAGTAGCGTCGCAGAGGAAGTTTGCTTGCCATATCCCTCAGCATAGAGCGAATGCTCAACAGGCCATCTCCAACCTGATAGGGGTGCCGCTTCTCCCGCCCAATCATTGCCCAGATGGGCACCACAAACGCCCTCTGAGCTTAACGGAGTGGTTGGAGCAATTCCCAACCGGCAAAGCTGCAGTCCAAAACCAAAATGATCCTGCCCCCTTGAGGAATCGAGTTGGACACTAGGGAAGTTCTGGAGACAAGCGGGATCCCTTTTACCCAAGAGCTCATTTTGCGCTGGATGTAGCTGGTGCTGCCGGAAAAAGTTGTAGTTGGGGCAATGTTCAGTACAAGAGGATCTTAAGAACGTTTCCTTGAACTGGAGCCTATCAAACCATCCATCCAAAGAATAAGCTTTGCTCGCAGATACAGCCAAATCTCATCATTTGCCCGCAACAGGAATAGAACATATAGGCTCAATACGACGAAAACACACAGGTTCCCTAAAAAAGTGTAGGTTTGGATAATTTGATCGGTGCTCCAGCCAAAGTCGTGGTTTAGGCGGTTCATATCCCCCCTGGCATCTCCTTGGCCGCCCAACAAAGTTCCCCAGGGAACCTCGGCCAATCCCAGTCTGATGCTGTGCCATTCCCAAAAGCTTCTCCACAGGCTGCTGCTCGCGATCCCCAGCACGACAAATCGCAAAGAGTCCCATCGCCAACGATCTGGCAGGGGAAAATAAAAGCTGGCCATCAAAAAGGTGCTGAGATAAAACTCCCCTCCAACACCACCAAAGGTAATCAACAGATCCTGAGTGCGATTGGGCATCAGCCAGGTCATATAGAACTGGAATAGGGCAAGAAGAACGGCCAGCGCCTGTAGCCATCTCATCTGCTCCTGGCGGGCCGACCAGAACAGCAAAATCAGCAAAAAGAGGATTCCAAAATACACAAAGGGATCCCTCTGGGAGCTAACGCTTGTCCAGCCGATGGGCAGAGGCAAAGCCCGATACCCGCTCCACCAGGCGATGGTGGCATGGCCGAGCTCGTGAATCCAAATGTGCCAAGGCAAATGCAGCAACCGCAATAAGCCGATGTTGTTCACCATCAGGGCCACCGCAAACGCAGCCGGGTAAGCCCAAGCGTTGACTGCCCAGTTATCGAAGGAAAACCGATCCCAACGCCGCCGGGATCCCAGCTTTAGGCTCTGCCGCCAGAGCAAACGTGAGCCGCGGAAAGCGCAAATTTCCACTTGCTCCAGCCGTGGGATCCGCAGTTGCTTCAAGATCAGAAACAGTTGGGCGGCGGCAACTTGGGGGGAGAGCGCAGGCTGGTACAGGGATCCCAGCAGGTGGACGTGCAGGGTCTCGTCGGCAAAGTCTACCTGAGCACACCAGCGACGCCGCAGCAGTTCTGTCCGCACAACCTGCACAATTGACTGGGCGTGTCCAGCTCGGGCCAGGGCTAGGGGATCCGGTGGCCTGGGCATCCCAAGATACCTCGTCGGAGAACAAGCAGTGGGATGGAGAAGATACGCCCATTATCCTCTGGCCCCGCAAGCAAGAGCGGAATTGCGCTCCTTCTCAGGCTGCTCCGAAAGCAGGTTGGTATAGTTGCAGGTGTGGGGAGTGGATGGAAGGTCATGCCCGAATTTGGCAAGCCGGGGTCAAGGCAGATATGGGGGGCGATGCTGCTGTTGAGCTTGGCGGGGGCAGGGCTGTTTCCCCCGGAATCTGTCCAGGCTCAGGCGATTACAGCCCCAGGTTTATCGCGCATTGAGCGTTGGTACTACGACCCCCAGCAGGGGCGGCTGGAAGTCAATACACAGGGAGAGGTGCGGCCTTTCCTGTTTGTTCTGCAAAACCCCCCCAGAGTGGTGCTGGATTTTCCCAACACCCGCTTCGGACAGGAGCCCCAGACCCAGACCTTTGCAGGCCGTGTCACCTCTCTGCAGATTAGCCAGCTTACGGATACCATTACCCGCTTTGTGCTGTATCTGCAGCCGGATCAGCCCCTCAGCCTTAACCACCTGCAACTGCTCACTGCCGGCCCCTCCCGCTGGGCTGTTCAATTCACCCAGGCCGGATCTCTCTCTTCTTCTCCCCCTTCATCTGCCGGCTTATTGGGAGGTTCCAGGGATCCCTTCCCGCCGTCCCCGCCTTTGCCGACACTGCCTCCCCGACGCCCGGCACCCACCCCATCTCCTCGCTCCGGCCATCAAATTTTAGAGGTATCCCCGCAAGCAGAAGGCTTTTTTATCCGTACCCAAGGCAGCCCCTCCACTACGGTGCGGCGCATCCTCGATCCGGATCGGGTAGTGGTGGATTTTCTCAACACCACCCTCAGCCCTGCCCTCACCCAGCGAGCTTATGTCATCAACCGTCTGGGGGTTTCGCGGCTGCGTATCGGGCAGTTTGAGCCCACCGTTGCTCGGGTAGTGCTGGATGTAGATTCCTCCGGTGGCGATTGGGAAGCCCGCTACGACCCACAGCGAGGTGGGATCTGGATCCAGCCTGCCGGGGGTGCTGCCCAGGCCAGCCTTTTGCCCGAGGTCAGCTCTGTCAACAGCAGTGGGCCGCTGGCGACGTTGCAATCGGTTCAGCTCCAGGGCAACCGGTTGATCATCAGCGCCGATGGATTCATGTTCTACCGGGCCGGCTGGGATCCCGAGAGTGGTGGCTACCGCATCAACGTGGCGCCCGCTCGCCTGCCCCAGTCTATGCCGGATCCCGGCTTGCCGGTTGGAGGGCCGGTGGAGCGGATCCGCTTTGTCCAGGAAGATGCCCGCACGGTCAGCATTCTGGTGCAGCCCGCCGAGGAGTTCAATGTCTTCGAGCCCAACCCCGGCCAGGGATCCCGCCGCATTACCTTGGAGCTGCGACCTCTGAATGCTCCTCCACCAATACCTCAGCCGCAGACGCCCGGCCCTGCCTCCCCTTCCACCCCCCAATCTCTGAACCGGACGGTCATTGCCATCGACCCCGGCCACGGGGGACGGGATCCCGGTGCCATCGGGGTGGATGGGATCCAGGAGAAGGACATCGTGCTCTCCATTTCCCACCAGGTACGACGACTGTTGCAGGAGCGGGGATATGGAGTGGTGATGACCCGCACCGATGACCGGGAAGTGCTGCTGCAACCGCGGGTGGATATGGCCGTTCAGGCCAATGCTGCCCTGCTGGTGAGCATTCATGCCAACGCCCTGGATCGCTCCGGCATTCACGGCATCGAGACCTATTACCTGCGACCCGATAGCGCCGAGCTGGCCGCCATCTTGCACCGCAGCTTGGTCAGGGCCACCGGTGCTGCTGACCGGGGGGTGAGACGAGCCCGCTTTTTTGTGGTGCGGGAAACACCTGTGGGTATGCCCTCCGTGCTGCTGGAGTTGGGATACGTAACCAACCCAACCGAAGGGCGAAAATTGGCTACTGCCGAATATCAGGCTCTCTTGGCGCGGGCTATTGCCGATGGTATTGAGACCTTCTTGCGCAGCCGCTAGCCGTTCGGCTGAGCTTGTTGGTGTTGATCACAACTGAATCCAGTTGATCTCACAGGGAAGGCGTCGCCGAGATCCTTGAAAGCAGGGTAGGATACAGCAGCTTAGGCCAAGGTGTTGAGGAGAATGGAGCATGCGGTGGGAGTGGGGATCGGATCCGGATCCCAGTTGGCCAATTGGGGTGTTTGACAGCGGCTTGGGCGGGCTGACGGTTTGGCGAGCTTTGCGCCGTCGGCTCCCCCACGAACGGCTCATCTACTTCGGCGACACGGCACGGGTACCCTATGGGGAACGCTCGCCAGAGGAGATCCTGGCCTTTGTGCGGCAAATTCTGACGTGGATGCAGGCGCAGCCGGTGAAGCTGGTGGTGATGGCCTGCAATACCAGCTCGGCCTTGGCCCTAGAACAGGTGCGGCAGGAGTTTGCCCTGCCCATTCTGGGGTTAATCCTGCCCGGCGCCCAGGCAGCACTGGCCCAGGGATCCCGCATTGGGGTGCTCGCCACGGTGGCCACGGTCAAGAGTCGCGCTTACTCAAAAGCCATTCAGGAGTACAGCGCTCTGGATCCCAAACGCTTTCCGCACCCCGTTTACTGTTGGGAGCAAGCCTGCCCTGAGTTCGTCCCTCTCATTGAAGCCGGATGGCTGGATAGCCCTGCCCTGCGACAAGCGGCTGAACACTACTTGCAGCCCCTGTTGCAAAAAGGGATCGATACCCTTGTCTATGGCTGTACCCACTACCCATTGCTGGATCCGATCCTGAAGCCTTTGCTGCCCCCCTCGGTCAAACGAGTGGATCCGGGGATGGCGCTGGTGGGATCCCTGGCCCGCGAATTGAGCTTATGGGGCTTGCGCCGCCCCTCGACCGCTGCCCAGGAGGAACCCCACCGTTTCTGTGTGAGCGGGGATCCAGAGCGATTTGCCCAGTTGGCCACTCCTTGGTTGGGCTTTCGGCCCCAGGTAGAACGGGTGGAATTGCCGGCTTTGGATGTCAGCAACTCCCTCCGCCCCTGAGCGCCCTTCTCCTCGGGGATAAAGATTGGGGGCCCCTCAACGGGTCATCACCTGCAAGGGGAAGCGCTCCGCCAGCTCCCCCTCCACTTTGGGAAGCCATTCCTCTTGGAACACCCACACCTGCCCCTGCTGCACGCGGCCATCGGGGTTTTGCGTCAGCTCCAGCCAATACACGAATTGGTTTCCCCGCAGCACCACCCCTTGGATGGCAAGGGCCAAGGTATAGCCCGGACTGCTTGCCAGAGCTTCTGGGGACGGGTAGCGAATCACCTCCACCGCCTGATCCAGATCGGCGGCGATCTCCGGCCCATAAACGTCGCGAATGGCTTGAAAGAGGTCTTCTGCCGTCAGTCCTTGGGGGCGAAAGAACGTCATCCGCTCCGAGCGAATCGTCTCCCGATCCAGCGGGTTGATGATCCGTCCTGGCGGAGCCACCGAAGCCAAGAACGTAAAACGGGATCTATCCGGCTCCACTCGGTTGATGTTCAGGGTTTCGCCCGGACGGGGCCGCAGCACAGGATTGTCCCTCACCCAGGCTGCCGCTTGATCCGGAGATTGCCCGGGGATCCCCCAAGCTGCCGACCGAAGGCCCGCCACTGCCCAGCAGGCCATTGCCAAACCGGTTCCTCGCACCCAGCGCAGCCTTTTGCCCCAGCAGGACAGAGCCCTTGTTGGCTTTGCACCCAAGACCGGCCAGCGATCGCAACGCACGTTCCCATTCCTCCGGGCAAACAACACAAAAACACCACAGTAGAATTAGAGAGACTAAGAGATAAATTGAGCGGGCATGGGCAGATCCATCCTCGATGCAAGCGCCCAACAGTCTTGCCCTTCCCCACTGTATCTGAAGATGTCGGTGCGCCTGTTGCGCCTGAGCGCGAGCATCACGGCCAATAGCTGTAAGGATCCCTCGGCAAGATACGCAGATCCCCGGCGGCTTATCCGCCAAAACGTAAAAAGTATCTTAAGATCAACGGTAAGCAAATCTCATACGCACTAGGTCAGCACCTCAGGAGGTAACCGATGGCTCTCGTTGCAATGCGGACGCTGCTGGATCATGCCGCCGAACATGGCTACGGCATTCCTGCCTTCAACGTCAACAACATGGAGCAGATCCAAGCAATCATGCAGGCAGCCCATGAAACCAACAGCCCCGTTATCCTGCAAGCCTCTCGAGGGGCACGCAAGTATGCGGGCGAGAACTTTCTGCGGCACCTGATCCTGGCGGCAGTGGAGACCTACCCCCACATCCCCGTCGCCATGCACCAAGACCACGGCAATAGCCCGGCTACTTGCTATTCCGCCATCCGCAACGGCTTCACCAGCGTCATGATGGATGGATCCCTCAAGGAAGATGCCAAGACCCCGGCCAGCTACGAGTACAACGTGGCCGTGACCTCCGAGGTGGTGAAAGTGGCTCATGCAATCGGGGTGAGTGTGGAAGGGGAACTGGGCTGCCTGGGATCCCTGGAAACGGGCCGTGGGGAAGCGGAAGATGGCCACGGCGCGGAAGAGGCGCTCAGCCATGACCAACTCCTCACCGACCCCGACCAAGCGGTGGACTTTGTGGAGCGAACTCAGGTGGATGCGCTGGCCGTAGCCATTGGTACCAGCCACGGCGCCTACAAGTTCTCCCGTAAGCCCACCGGCGACATTCTGGACATGGAGCGCATCGCCGAGATCCACCGCCGCCTGCCCAACACGCACCTGGTGATGCACGGTTCCTCCTCGGTGCCCAAGGAGCTGATCGACATCATCAACGAATACGGCGGCTCCATTCCCGAGACTTACGGTGTGCCGCTGGAAGAAATTCAGCGGGGCATCCAAAATGGAGTGCGCAAAGTAAACATCGACACCGACAACCGCCTGGCCATCACAGCTGCCGTGCGTCGCGCCCTGGCCGAGAATCCGAAAGAGTTTGATCCCCGCCATTTCCTCAAGCCTTCCATCAAGGAAATGCAAAAAGTCTGTGCTGAGCGCTACATTGCCTTCGGCTGTGCTGGCCATGGCACCAAAGTTCCGGTGGTTACCTTGGATGAGATGGCAGCCAAGTATGCTTCTGGAGCTTTGGCGGCTCAGGTGAAGAAGACCGTTGCGGTCTAGTCCCCACATCCTGCAAGAACTCTGGAATGCTTGCCGGGGCGCTTCCAGGGTTTTCCTTGGAGATCAGCTAGGTCACTGGACTCAGATTGGACAAATAAGGGGATCCAGCGGGGATCCCCTTTTGCTTTGGAGGAACTTGATGCGTTTTGGGGGTCAGGCAGCTTTTGCCGCAGAACGTTTTTCCGTCTCAATTTGATGGTTCAGCAACGCCAAGCTTAGGCAGTCCAACAGTTCCAGGTCAGCCTCAGAGTAGCGCCGCTGAAAGAGCAGCTCATTGATGCGGTTCTCTTGACTTAGGCTGAGAAAACTGCTGCGGAACACCTGTTCCACGATTTCTTGGATGCTGGAGGGCGGAGCAACAAGGAGAGAGTCAAGATCTGTATTCATGGCTGGTTCTGTTTGAGAGATGGTTTTTGACAGAGGAGAGATTACTTTTGCCGAGGGATGAGGTAGCACTGCTCGATGCGCTGTAGGAAGAAGGGAGGAACTCCGGCCTGAGGCTCGTTCTCAGAAGAGACATCCTTCTGCCACTTGAGGGAAACTCCCAGCAGCGCTCCCAAAGAGAAGCTCTCGCTCAATAGGGCCGCTATGCGGTAAGTACGGTAGTCCAGCGTTGGATCCACACCGGCTTGCATCTGTGTTCCTCCGTATTTCTAACGCTCACGCGCCCATCATAGCTTGGAGATCAGGGAAAATACAGAGAAACACCGAAGACTTACCTAGGCAATTTGTACGTTTCTTCTACGCGATTTGGCGGATATCGGCGGGATCCCAGGGGTCTTTGGGGCAGGTTCAGGGTTGAGTCAGGGATCCCAGCCCAGCAGAGCGGAGATTTCCGCAGCCGGGGTGGCCGCGTTGAAGGGTTTGCTGATGAAGCCATTGGCTCCAAGCTGAGCAAGAGAGGCATCCTGGGGATCCCGGACTTTGGCGGTTAGAAGGATCACGGGGATCCTTTGGGTTTCCGGCAAAGCTCGTAAATGGGCCAAGGTGGTGGGGCCATCCATCCCCGGCATCGTCACATCCAGCAGGATGGCCTCGGGTTGCTCTCGGATAGCGATTTGGATCCCTTCTGGGCCGGATCCCGCCGTTAAGATCTGCCAGCCGACCAAGTTTTCCAGGATCAGTTGGGTCATTTCCCAAATATCGGGTTCGTCGTCGATGATCAGCAGACGATGGGTCATGTTGTTTCAGCCAAGAGTTGGTGTACCCGTTCTTGGAGTTCTGTCGGACTGATGCGCCCTTTGACGTAGATTTCGGTAACTTGAGATTGCCAGCGGATACGCTCTGGGTGCTCCACATCGCGGGCCGTGTAGATCAAGACGGGAATGGGCTTGGCGGGAGGATTCCTGTTCAGCCAATCCAGCAGGGCAAACCCCTCGTCGCCAACCAGTTCCAAATCCAGAATGATGAGATCCGGTCGTGAGGCTTGGCAGTGACTGATGGCACCGGGAACCGAAGCAACCACCACAAACTCTGTATTCTCTCGCTCCAGCAACAGGCTGAGAACATAAGCAAGACTGGGATCATCCTCAACGATCAACACCTGCTGCGACATCGTTTGCTCCTGGGCAGAGCTGGGAAACCAACAATCTGCGCAAGCCTTGAAAGGCTTTTGCCCAGGGTAGCGAGGGAGAAGGGTAAAACTGGGGAAAGTTAGTCGGTGTTTTCGTTGCTCACAAAGGCCGACCCATTGGCCTGGGGTTCGGGCGATTCCAGCGCGTATTTGAGCGCATGCCAGGCCAGGTTGGCGCATTTGATGCGTACTGGAAATTGGGCTACCCCTTTCATGGCGTTCAAAGCCCGTTGCTCCCGCGGGAACTCTTCGCCACCGCGCATCATGGCTTGGAAGCGCTCCACCAACTGCAGAGCTTCGGGGATGGTGCGCCCCCGCACCGCATCCGCCATGAGATCGGCAGAAGCCAGGGCAATGGCACAGCCTGCCCCCTCGAATTTGATATCGACAATCCGCTCCTGGCTGGGATCCAGTTGCAAGGTGAGGTCGATGGTGTCGCCGCAGGAGGGGTTGTGGCCGCGCTGGTGGCGGTGGACGGGATCCACTCTGCCGAAGTTGTGGGGCTTTTTGTATCGCTCCAGAATGACTTGCTGATAGAGTCCGCGCAGGTTATCGAGAGGCATTGTTGCTCCTGATTGGTCGCTGCTCTGGCCGGTCGGCAAAGGTCGGTAAAACGAATCAAGAGTTTTGGGCGGGCTGAAGGGTAGTGCAGTCACTCCAAAAATTAAGTTTGAAACATGCTCTCTGGCGCTCTGCGTCAACCCTCGCTACTGCTTGCCCTACAAGGAGAGAGGGGAGTTAGAGCACTGCTTCGCTGCGATTTGGAATGTTGTGCCCCCTTGCTGCTGGGAACAGCCATAACCTAGACATTCAGAATTTCTGGGAAGCAAGCCCAACTCGACCCATCCGGTCTTGATCTTAACCCCGTTCTTGGCAGGGTTGGGTCAGTAGAAAAACTCCTGCCAGCGCACGGGCTTGAGTTTACACATGTACAGCCAATCAAAAAAGTTCTTCAGCACCGTGGCTGCATAGCCGCGCCAGACCAGCCCGCCTTTCTCAGCAACAGCAACGCGGTTCCCCACCGTTACACAAACAAAAACCGTGGCCTGCGGTCGGTAGGGGATCAGAGGTTGGCCGCGGATAAGCCGCAGCAGGTTTTGGGCTGCAATCGGCCCCTGGCGCACCGCGTACACGCCGATCTTGGGCAAGAGGCGGGATCCCCAAACAAAGTCAGCGCAGTCCCCCACCGCCAGGATGCGCTCTGAGCCTTGCACCCGCAGGTATTGATCCACAAGCAGGGATCCCGTCGGCCCTGTCGGCAAGCCGCAGGTGCTCAACCAGGCCGGCGCCTGGAAGCCACCTGCCCACAGGCGAGTCTGAGCCATCAACTCGGTGCCATCCGAGAGCCACACCTGCTCCGGCCCAAAGGCTTTCACCTGACATCCGGCCCAGATTTCCACCCCCAAGCGGCGGATTTCTCTTTCCACAGCCCGGCGGAAGTGTTCTGAGAAACCCTCCACCAGATGGGCCTGGCGATGGATCAGGATCAGCCGGGCTTGAGCTAAGGGGATCCCTGTTTCTGCGCTCATTTCCCGGCAAAGATCGTAGAGTTCCCCCATCAGCTCTGTGCCGGTACAGCCTCCCCCTGCCACCACAAAGGTCAACAGACCCGGCGTCGGATCCCCCTGGGCAGCCCGTTGCCAGCACTGCCGGATCCAAGTTCGGGCGGCCACCAATTGTTCTGCCGGTCGAATGGTGAAGGCATGTTGGATCCCATCAATGGTGCGCAACTCCCGGCCCACATTCACCAACAGATAGTCGTAGGCCAGAGTTTGGATCCCGGCTTCACTCTCCAGGGTCAGGGTTCGAGCTTCGGGTTGGATGTGGGTGACTCGCCCCGGCAAAAACTGGGCGCCGTTGGCTTGAATATGCTCCAGCAAAGGGATCCGCACCAGCTCTAGAGAAAACCGACCGCTCAGCAGCCGTGTGGACATGCCCGAATTGACACTGTAGGGATAGGGGTTGATGGCGATCACCCGTGCCTGCCCTTGGAGGGCCCGCAAGGTGTCGATGGCCCCATAGCCACATCCGGCCAAGATTACGGTGGGCAGGGATCCCCTCATGGCTGGAGCGGGAACTCCTGGGGATCCCCGGCCGCCCATTCCAGGATGGAACCGGAATAGCTTTTGGCCTGCCGGCCCACGTGGGTTAAAACCACCGTGACCCAAGCGGAGCGAACCCCAGCTGTGCAGTAGGCAATGATCTCGGCTTCTGGAGGGATCCCGGCTTTTTGCAGGCGGGCGTGAATTGCAGCGGGCGGCAATAGGGATCCCGCCGCATCCATCAGCTCCTTGTAGTAGAGATGCACAGCGCCGGGGATGTGTCCACCGCGCGCCTCACCATAGGGGGTGGCTCCCTTGTATTCTTGGGCTTCGCGACTGTCGAGGATGGCCACACGGTCGGAGCCAAGGCTGGCCCGCAGAGTGTCCCGGTCGATCTCCCACCGGTCGGTTCGCTGCACTACAAAGTCGCCCCGTTGCGGTTCGTCGGCGCTTTGTCGGGTTGTGGTCAGCACTCCCTCCTTCACCAGGGCCGGATAGCCCCCGTCCACCATGACTGCCTGGGGATGACCCAAGCTGCGCAACATCCAAACGATCCAGCCATCTTCTCCCCAGCCCTGTAGCGGATCGGCAGCAACTACCACCGGACGCCCCTGAAACACGCCAAGGCCCTGCAGCTTTTCGGTGAGAAGGGCATCATCTGCCAACAGCTTGCCGCTGTTGGCAGCCTCTGGTTGAGTAAACTCCGTCCAGTTCACCGGAATTGAACCCTTCAGGATCCCGTCGGCTTGCAATTCCGCACTGCGTGCATCCAGAAGCGTTGCCCCTTGTTGGATGAGCTGGATGGCGGTTGCAGGGCTGACCACCCAACCTGGCGTTGGTGTCATGGGTTGAGAGAACCTTAACTGGAAGATCCTATCCCACCTTACGGGACGAGTAGGCCGGTATGGGCCTCTTCCATCTGTTTGGAGAGAAGCTGTTGCAGGCTCACTCTGGCTTCGGAGAAGTTGGGAGCGATTTCCAAAGCCGAGCGAAAGTGTTCAATGGCCTGCTCCAGCTTGCCTTGGCGGGCAAGGATGGATCCCAGACGATAGTGAGCTGCTCCATAGCTGCCATTGCTGCGAATGGCCCGTCGATAGCTGGCCTCCGCCGAGGTTAGATCCCCCTTGATGCGCGCCACTTCGCCCAGGCCAAAGTAAGCTTCCGGCAACTCTGAATCTCCTTCGAGGGCCTGTTCAAACTGCTGCATAGCCTGCTGCAACTGTTGAGGCTGGATGAACTTGCGCCCAGAGGCATCCCGTTGTTTGGGGCCCAGGTAGGCTAGGCCAATGGCGGCCATCGCTTCGTGCAGATCGGGGGCCAGCTCCAAAGCCCGCCGGTAGTTCTTCACAGCTTCGCTGTATTGCTCTTGGCTTGCCAACACCAGGCCCAAGCCGTAGTAGGCGCGAGCCTGCTGTCTTTTGAACTGGCCATTGAAGACCACCTGGCTGAACTCCTGGCTAGCTTGAGCCAGATGGCCTGCATGTACCATTGCCAAACCCAGATCCACCCGCACAGCGGCTGCCAACTCAGGACTGAGATCCAGGCTGAGGGCAGTTCGGAAGGCTGCTATTGCCGCTTTTAACTGACCTTTGCGCATCAGCGCTTGTCCCATCACGGCGTGGCCCAGGCCCAGGCGATCATTCAACTCCAAAGCAGCCCAACAGGAATCGATGGCCTCGTCCCATTGCCCCAGCTTGAGGCGAATTTGAGCAACGCAAAGATGGGCCTCGCTGAAGTGGGGATCCAGCCCCAGGGCCTTTTGTTGCTGAGCTAACGCTTCTGCCCAGTTGCCCTTCTCTGCCCAGGCTTGGCCGAGCAGGCTGAAGATCTCGGCTTGAGCGGATCCCTGGGTGAGGGGCAGCGCTTCGGGCAAATGGATCAAGACTTCATCCGGCTGATGCTGGGCCAACCACTGCCGCGCCAGGGCCTTCAGGGTTTCCACCAGGTGGGTGTTGATGCCGCTCAAGTTCGGGTTCAGGCGTTTGGCCTGTTGGTAGTGGCTCAATGCCTCCTGCAGTCGGTTGGTTTTCGCCAACAGATGGGCCAGCTCAACGTGGGCCTCGACATGATTCGGCTGTTGCCGCACGGCCTCCCGAAACCGCTCCACCGCCTCAGGCATTGGATTGGCCTGTAAAAAGGACAGCCCTTCTGTAAAGGGATCCTGGGATCCCTCTTCTCGCTCAAGGGTGTCATCGACACGCCGACCTTTCCACCCCAGCCAGCCCCCCCCTGCGGCCAAGATCAACAGCGGGATCCCCAGCCCCAGCGATCTGGCTCGGGCAGGAACATCGGCTTGCCCAAAAGAGCGCACCACCAACCCAGCCCCCAGCAGGAGAGACAAAGCCAGAGCTCCCCCCAAGAAGGGCCTTAGAGCAGGCCTGTGCAACCATTGATCAAGTGTCGGAAAGTTGGCCAGAACGTCGATAGGAGAACTGGGGCGAGCAGTTGTAGGCAGAGGGGTCGGGATCCCGTCTTGGGAAGGGGCATGGCCAACCGAGGCCTGGCTTGGAGCCGCTTCTGGCCAGCGCTCTTTCTGAATTTTGGGAACCGGTGCCCCCAGAGTTTTAACTTTGCGAAAATCGGAGTTGTGGTCGGGATCCACAACAGGTTTTTGGGCCTCCAGCACCTTGATCTCAGAAATCTTGGTGCCCGGTAATACAATCTGCGTGGCATCGGCACTGCTTTCCCCAGAGGACAAGTAGAAGACTTTTTTCCACTGCGGCTGTGTTTCCCCCTGAAGCCGACCGTACACCACCAGTTGGCTAACTCCCTGCACAGGCAAGCCCCCCAATTGGCTGGCAACTCGATGCAACACCATAGAGCGGCTAAACATCCCCTGCCGTGGGAGATCCACCATGAGGTAAAGGACATCTTGCTTCAGGGCCGAACGGGTTGGCAGGGGGGCAAGGGCCTTCTGCAGAGCCTTGATCAGGGTTTCCACGCTGCGAGCGGCAGATGAGTCAGCCATAAGGTTAGAGCTCATAAAGTTAAAGGGTGAAAAAGTAGTCTTGCAACAACTCCAATTCAAAAGGGCTCCACTTCTCTCGGCAAAGCTGAGTACCTTGTGGCCAGAAGTCAAGGCCTCTGACTTCATCTCGCTGCCTCATTGTGCTCAATCTGCCGGAGTCCGTCAATATACTGAAAGAGCCTGTTACAAACGGGGCTGCCGGCCCATTTTGCGACGGAAAAGGTGGGTGTGGTCAGGGCTGTAGAGCCGCGAGCGGGCAGATCTGGAGCTTGACAAGCCTTTCAAGGCAGGGCTGACGAGATAGAGCACTGTGCGTTCTAAGTCGGCTTGCCGGGTGAGGGCGGCCATCTCGGCCAGGGATCCCAGCCAGATCTGTTCGTCCGGCCAACCCAAGCGATAACAAACGGCAACCGGGGTATCGGCGGGGTAGTGAGCCAGCAGATCTGCCTGCGCTTGTTCTACGTGGCGGGCGCTCAGATATAGACACAAAGAGGCGCGGTGGGCTGCCAGACTGGCCAGGGCTTCTGCTTCCGGTACCTGGGTGCGACCGCTGGCGCGGGTGAGGATAATCGTCTGTACCAACTTGGGTATGGTCAACTCCACCTGCAAACGGGCGGCTGCCAATTGAAAGGCGCTTACTCCCGGCACGATCTCAAAAGGGATCCCTGCCTCCGCCAGCCGGATCAGCAGCTCGTGCAGAGCGCCGTAAAGGCAGGGATCCCCATCCTGCAGCCGCACCACCCGCAGCCCCGCCTTGACCCGTTCCACAATTTGCGGCAGCAGCGTTTCCAGCGTGAAGGAGCGGGTGTCAATGGCCTCAACCCCAGGGCGACAATGGGCCAGCACTCCCTCTGGCACCAAAGAACCTGTGTAGAACACTACATCGGCTTCCGCCAGCAGTCTTTGCCCCCGCAGGGTAATCAGCTCCGGATCCCCGGGGCCGGCGCCGACAATGTGGACGGGCCAATAGGGCACAGTCTGTTCGCTCATTCGGTCTCTTCCTACCCCAGCAGCGTGCATCCTAGCAGCAGGGAACCACTTCAGAGAGGATAGAGCTAATCACTCCGTCCATGAGGGGATTCGAAGGTCTCTTTTTTTGAAGATCCCTTTTCTAAAGTCTTTACAAACAAGTCTTGACAAAAAACAAGTCTTGACAAATAAGAAGAGTATCAATCAGCTTAGAGTACAGACTTTGGAACTGCGCTTCAATGGCGATGCCGACATCTGGGTTTGGAGACCACAGCCCGCTGACGCGAGCAAAGCGGTTAATCACTCTGAACCTCTGGCAAAGCCCTAGGGCAGCCTTGAAAGCTGTCAGGGTCAAGAAAATGACTTTAGACCTAAATCTCTCGGTAAAGCGCAACGAAGTGCAATGCGAGACTTCTAGAAAGCTCACCTGAAAGCTCAAGCTAAGAACATGGAAGTCCAAGGTAGGCATTTGTATTCGATCTTAAGGTACGTTCGGAAAGACTATTATCCCTACGTTGTTTTACCCCAGCCGATTGCTCTCCTCCTGAGGGGGCCAGATCTCCCACCTCGCCCGCCGGAGCCTGAGCCGCCGCAGATGCCTGCCCGTCCGCTGGAGCCTGAGCCGCCACAGATGCCGGAGCGCCCAACGGAACCTGAACTACCTCGAATGCCGGAACGCCCTGTTAGGCCAAATCTACCCGAGCTACCCCAGCCTTTGATGGGCAAGCTGCAATCGGCATGGGCAACTGGTGCTGGTGCATAGAGCAGTCTAGTGTCCGGTGCTATACCCCTGATATCGCAATGCAGGTATCTAGAGATGGAAAAAGATCACTCGTTTTACTCATTGACATTGAAATTGATGAGCCATGGTTTCTTGAAGGTAATCTGTGTAGGCCAGCCCATACTGTGAATGATCCTAAGCAAAGTAAGCGTGATGCTTATCTAGCGGATAGAGGCTGGGTTGTAGTTCGGTTCTCAGAACGGCAAGTTTATGAAGAAAGTGAAAAGTGCATTAATCTCATCTTTTGCTTGGTTTCAGGTGTCTTGGGTGCATTAGATTCTAAACAGCCAGACTTATCATTTTCATTTCCAACGGACCACAAGAGATGGGGTGATCAAAGTGCTCTTAGTGAACCTAGATTTCCTCCTTCCTACTTTTAATTCCCAAGGTTGAGACTGGCCCTACCGGGATTGAATTGAGCTAACGCGCTGGTCCGAGACGCTGCTGCAGGATTTGTGCGGCCAGCAACACATCCAGGGGGGTGGTTAGCTTCAAATTGGTCTCCTCCCCTTCCACGATGTAAACCGGCCAGCCCAGCTTCTCAAACAGAGCTGCGTCATCGGTCACTTGCCAACCTTGGGCCAGAGCCTCCTGATGGGCTTGCCACAGCAACGACAGGCGAAATCCTTGCGGGGTTTGCGCTGCCCACAGCCTGCTGCGCTCCGGCGTCGATTGGATTTGGATCCCGTTGGGGCCGGTCTCTGTCACTTTAATCGTGTCTTTAACAGGGATCCCTGCGATGAGACCATCCACCTGCTGCAGAGCGGCACTGCAGCGATCGAACAACTCAGGGGTAGCCAGGCAGCGGGCCCCATCGTGAATCAGCACCCGTTCCACCGTCCCCCACCCATAGAGATACTCAACCCCCTTGCAAACCGACTCCTGCCGCGTCGCCCCCCCTTGTAAAAGCTGCACCGGCGTGGACAGATCCATTGCCGCCAGGATCTGCTCGATGGCCGGCCAATCGCCGGGTTGGGAGAGAATGCCGATCCACTCGATGGAGCTGGCTCGATCCGCAGCCTGCAACGTCCAAGCCAAAATCGGCTGACCCAAGAGCGGCAGCAACAGCTTATTGACCGCAGCTCCCATTCGCTTGCCGCTGCCAGCCGCCGGGATCAGAAGGTGCATGGGATCCAAAAGTGCATCCAACCGGATCCCAGTGTACTGCTCAACTCAACCTTCCAACTCTCCCGAAGCAGTGACAAAGTCAGGGTAGGCAATGTTGCCGTGCTCGCCAATATCCAAGCCGGCCAACTCTTCTTCTGCCGAGACGCGCAGACCGATGGTGCCCTTCAAAATCAAAAACAAAGCCAGACAACAGATAAAAGACCATCCTCCCAGGGCAATAACCCCCAGAATCTGTACCGGCAACACCGCCCAAGTCACCCCCGCTTCCGCATGGGCAAACCACGGGATCCCTGCAGCAATGACCCCCCAAGCGCCGCACACCCCATGTACCGACACCGCCCCCACCGGGTCATCCACCTTCAAGGTGCCCTCGATAAACAGCACCGACAACACCACCAACACCCCGGCCACCGAGCCGATAAGGATTGCCCCCAAAGGATGAACAGTGTTGCAAGGAGCAGTAATGCCCACCAGCCCCGCCAGTGTCCCATTGGCTGCAAACGTCATGTCCGGCTTGGTAAAAATGGCCCAGGAAGTACAGAGAGCGCCGATGGCTCCTGCCGCCCCGGCCAAATAGGTATTGAAAGCAATCCAGCCAATATCAGGAATCGCTGCCGTTGTAGAGCCGGCATTAAAGCCAATCCAGCCCAGCCACAGGATCAACGCCCCCAACATGCCCAAGGGTAAGCTATGCCCGGGAATAGCCCGCGGCTCCCCATTGGGACCATACTTGCCCAAGCGCGGCCCCAACACCAAAGTTCCCGCAAAAGCTGCAGCCCCACCCACCAAGTGCACCACCCCCGACCCGGCAAAGTCAATGTAGCCCAGGTTTTCCAGCCAGCCGGCTGTACCACCGTTGTAGTCGGCAAACAGGCCATTCCAGGCCCAGCCCCCGGAAATCGGGTAGATCGCCCCAGAGATGACGATGGAGTAAATCAAATAAGCCAAAAAGCGGGTGCGTTCCGCCATTGCCCCGGAGACAATGGTGGCAGCGGTGGCGGCAAACACCAGTTGGAAACAGAAGAACGTGAAAGGCCAAGCATCGTTTTGACTGCCGGCTTCAGCTCCCTGTTGCCAGTTGAAAAAAAACCAGTTGGTGCCCAAAAAACCGGCCACATGGGATCCGAACATCAGCCCAAACCCCAAAAACCAAAAAGCGCAGGCCCCGAAGCAGAAGTCCATCAGGTTCTTCAGGACAATGTTGGTAGCATTTTTAGCCCGCGTGAAGCCCGCCTCCACCATGGCAAAGCCCGCCTGCATGAAAAACACCAGCGCCCCGGCCACCGTTGTCCAGACGATGTCGGCATGGTATTGCTGAGTTTTCAGTAAGGTTTGTAGCTCAGCCCAAGCCTCGGGTGGGAGAGCCTGTTCCAGAGCCGTGAGATCCGTCTGGGCCAGAGCAGGCGGGGCAACCAAACTTCCCAACCCCAGCAAAGCTCCAACCCCCAGCAGGACTTTCCCCTCTGTCCTCAAACCCAAAAGGATCCCCTGCCGAAGACGAGAGAAAACAGTCTCACCTATCTGACTTTTCATCTCGATTCCAAGTCCCACACCTCGATTTTGAGCTATTTCTCCCCTCCTACCCGTAACCACCTACACCAATGCCACCAAATACATCAGCAAGCCATAAAAGAGAGGGCCAGCCCTGACCCTCCCTTTTGATGCTCATTTGATGCTCAGTTCAGCAATGCTCCGATCCGGCAACCCCAGGTCAGACCGAGCACAACGGCTCAAGATTGCTCCGAATCGGTGGCAGCAGTAACGAAGTCGGGGTAGGCCACGTTGCCATGCTCGCCCACATCCAAACCGGCGATCTCTTCCTCGGCGCTGGTGCGCAGGCCGGTTACAGCCTTGAGGATAAAGAACAGGATCAAGCAGGTAATAAAGGGCCAGAGGAAGTAGGCCAGAGCGCCCACCACTTGTACCCCAAATTGGGCCCAGGTGACCTCTTCAGCATAGTTGGCATTGGCAAAGAAGGGGATCCCTGCTGCCAACACCCCCCAGATACCACAGGTGCCGTGTACCGAAATCGCGCCCACCGGGTCATCAATTTTCAGCACCGTATCCAGGATCACCACCGAAATCACCACCAGAATCCCGGCCACCGAGCCGATGATCAGAGCACCCAAAGGATGGACGCTATCGCAAGGGGCAGTGATCCCCACCAAGCCGGCCAGGACACCGTTGGCGGCAAAGGTCATATCCGGCTTGCCAAAATGAACCCAAGAGGTGAACATCGCCCCAATTGCTCCAGCCGAAGCTGCCAGCAGCGTATTCATGGCAATCCAGCCAATATCGACAGAGGCTGCAGTGGTGGAACCGGCATTAAACCCGATCCAGCCCAAGGCGAGGATAAACACCCCCAACATCCCCAGCGGCAGGTTGTGGCCGGGAATAGCCCGCGGCTCTCCATTGGGGCCGTACTTGCCAATGCGAGGGCCAAGCGCGATCGCACCTGCCAAGGCCGCAGCGCCCCCTACCAAATGCACCACCCCCGACCCGGCGTAGTCGATGTAGCCCAGATTTTCCAGCCAGCCGGCTGTGCCGCCGTTGTAGTCGCCGAACAGCCCGTTCCAGGCCCAACCCCCAGAGATGGGGTAGATTAGCCCAGAAATAACGATGGAGTAGATCAAGTAGGCCAAGAACTTGGTGCGCTCTGCCATCGCTCCGGAAACAATGGTGGCGGCGGTAGCGGCAAACACCATCTGGAAGACAAAGAAAGTAAAGGGCCAGCCATCTGCCTCGTAAGCCTGCTGCCAGCCAAAAGCAAACCAGTCAGTGCCGAAGAAGCCAGCACTTTTGCCGAACATGAGGCCAAACCCGATGAACCAGAAGGCGCAACAGCCCATGCAGAAGTCCATCAAGTTCTTCATCATGATGTTGGCGGCATTCTTGGCGCGGGTAAAGCCCGTCTCCACCATGGCGAACCCTGCCTGCATGAAGAACACCAAGGCCGCCGACACGATCGTCCAAACAACGTCAGCGTGTTTCTGAACTTCCTCGGCCTCTTGAGCAAAGGCAGTTCCCTGGCCGAATAGAAAAACCAGCGCAGCCATTAGAGCGGCAGTCAGACTCCACTTGGCCGGTCGCCAAAGCCACTGGGGCACCTGGCTCTTGAGCTTTTGGATCATTGTCGTACTCATGCTTTTCGACTCACCTAAAGTGACAGTACTTCTCGCAACACATTACCCGAAAAGTAGGGCAAGAACACCTCATCAGATATACAGCAAAAGAGACATGAAGCAAACTCACACGAGGCTCAGGCCGGGCAACCCAAACCCTGAACGTGATCCCTTCTCATAGGGCATCTTGGTTGAGCTCGCCAGTTCGGATGCGGATGGTTTTTTCGACGGGGCTGATGAAAATCTTGCCATCCCCGATTTCGCCGGTGCGAGCCGCTGCAATCAGCTTCTCCACCACCGTATCCACCAGGTCATCTTCAACCACGATCTCCACTTTCAGCTTTTGTAGGAACTCTACCGTGTACTCGGATCCCCGATAACGCTCGGTTTGTCCCTTTTGGCGACCAAAGCCCCGCACTTCACTTACAGTCATGCCGACAATTCCGGCATTGACCAAAGCAATTTTGACCTCATCCAACTTGAATGGCCGGATTACGGCCTCGATTTTTTTCATTTGCCTCCTGCACCCCGGACAATTCCGCTAATTTCTAACACTACTGACACCTGCAAATTGTAAAAACAGATACATTTTTATCTCCTACTGAAGATGCTTACCACTCTGGATTTGCTCCCGTCAAGACCGGAAGGCCAAGCTTAAGCTACCTTAACGGGAGGAAGTCCCCACTGGCGTCTCACCAGCATCTGTAAGCGGCTGAGGGCTGAGAGAGGCCAAGCTGGCTGTAATAAGCGCTACCGCAAGCCACCACAGCATTTGTACCTGGGGACGATACCAGATGGTATCCACCAAGCCGTGGGCCATCATGCCGGTGCAAGCGGCCAAGCCTGCTGCCACCCATAGACCCTGCGGATCCCGCAAGTTGAGCAAAGTTTTCCAGCATCTCCAGCCGTGATCCCAGAGCACCAAGAGGAACCAGGCGAAAGTTAAGGAGCCGATGAAGCCAGTCTCCACGGTGAGCTGCAGAGGCACCGAATAGGCTCCGAGGGCGCTGAAGTTGCCTCGTTGGTAAAGGGGGTAGACGCGGTTAAAGGCGACATTGCCGGGGCCGATCCCCAAGATGGGAAAGTCGCGGATCATCTCCAGCACCGCCGCCCAGACGTTGATCCGAAAGTTGTTGCTGGTGTCTAGCCGCCCCCAAAAAAGGCTCTGCACCCGCAGCCGCAGAGGGCGTACCGTCAGGATTCCGAGCAACAGAGCAGCCCCCCCTCCGCCCAACAGGGCCGGCAAGGCCCAACGCCGCCAGCGGGCTGGCAAATCGACAGAATGCCACTGTGCCAACAGCACGGCCATCAGGGTGAGCATGGCCAGCCCCCCAATCCAGGCGCCACGACTGTAGGTGAGCAACAGGCAAATCAGGTTCACCGCCGTCGTAAACCCGGCCAGGAGTTTCGCTCCCCAACTGGGCCAAATCCAAGTGGCGGCCAGCCCCAGGGGAATGACCGGGATCAAGTAGCCCCCGTACAGATTTGGGTTGCGCAGATAGCTGTACACCCGCGTCAGACCTGCCAAGCCCGACTCCGGATCCACCCAGGTGGCCAGTTCTGCTGCCCCATAAAAGTATTGCCGCAGGCCGTAGACCCCCATCACCAAGCTGACCAAAAGCAGGGATCCCACAATCCCATCTCGGAATTGGGGTTTGCGCAGCAGACGATGCAACAACAGATAACCAGCCAGGTAGAGAGTCAACTTCAGCCAGCCATCCCGCGCTGCGTAGGGAACCGGAGAGAGAATCGTCGCCAAGGTGGCAATTCCCCAGAAAAGGACCAGGGGCAGATGCAGCGGCAGCCCAATCGGCGTTTCCACCAAAGTGCCCAGGCCCACCAGAGCGGCCATAGCCAGCAAAATCAGGCCCAGGATGCCGGTGGAGCTTTGCGCAGAGAAAACCCAGTAAAGCAGTACCAGCCCCAGGCCGATGCGGTCGGAAGTCTGCACCAATACGCTGCTTTTCCCCCAACTCTGCAGGGATCCCAATAGACGACCCAAAAGGCTTCCCTGCCACCAAGCCTTGATGGGAAAATCGCGCAGCAGAAAACCGTGCCACCGTTGCGTTGCTCGTTCCATAACCCTCCGGAGCCTGTTGGGCACAAGTTCATACGCCCCAAGTCACCTTCCGATTGCGTCGGTGGGACGAAGTTCTAGCTTATATCCCCAGAGGCAAGGAGACAACGAAGAAGAGCGCAACCTCTTATCGCGCCAGCCGGACAAAGTACCCCTCAACAAAAACAAAGAACCGGCTGACTCACAAGACTCTACAAGACAAAAGGCATCGAAGAGTTATCAAAGTTGGGTTTTCAATCTTAAGAACAAGTCTCTGTAAAAAGCAAAGAAGAACAGCAGGAAAAACTACAAAAAGCTCTATCTCAATCTTCAATCAAATGTTGGATTGCCGCAATCGAAGATCTCCTGACCTACCACAGACCGATTCTCAAAAGATTCTTCAGGCAACACAGGCTAACACTTGACCTTGGGATCCTCTTTCACCTTCGGCATTAGGAGAAGGGATTTGATCGCCTAAGCGGGATCCAGACCAACCTTCCTTGGCTCTAACTGCGTTCTGGGAATTGGAGTTGGAATAGTGAATCTGAATACGAGTAGGACGGCCCAGATCCAGGGCGGATCCCATGCAACGGGCTAAGATTTGCACCTTAAACTCAAACTCGCCAATGCCATCCATAATCTTTAACCCTGCAGTCTCTGCTCCTAATTCAACTGTAGGAGAAGGTCTACGAAATCTCTTCAGTGGGAATACAGAACTTTTTGGGCTGCGGAGACTTCTGGATTATGAAAGTTATGTAAAGATGCCTTTGTTTTCGCCAGACAGGGCGAGTACTTGACCTATTCTTAAACAACTTGAGTCAAGCTGGGCTCGGTATCTTCACTTGGACTGACTCCCTCCACCAAGTTGAGCAGGGATCCCGGCCAAACCGCTTAGACAAGGGGAACTGACCTACGCAAAATGGAGGAAGTAGGGGAAAAGCATCTCGTAAATCACTCGGTCGAAGCGTGCCCGTTTACCTGTACTGGGGGGATGATACCTATCGCCTGATGCAGGCGGTACAGCAGTTGCGGGATCAAGTGCTGGATCCCCACTGGGCTGCTTTTAACTACGATCGCCTGCCGCCGGAATCCACGGTTGCCGGGCTCAACCAAGCCATGACCCCGCCGCTGGGATCCAACGCCCGCTTGGTTTGGCTGGAAGAGACAACACTCACCCAACATTGCCCGGAAGATCTGTGGGAAGAAGTGGAGCGCACACTGGCCCAGTTACCCCCCACCACCCATTTGCTCTTGACCACCAGCAGCAAACCGGATGGGCGCCTGAAATCCACCAAAATCCTCAAAAAAACGGCCATTGTCCGCGAGTTTTCGCAACTGGCCCCTTGGGATGAGGAGGGCATTCTCCAGCAGGTGCAGCGGGAAGCTGAACAACGGGATCTGGCCCTCAGCCCGGCAGCCGCCCAGAAATTGGCCGAGGCGGTGGGCAATGACTCCCGTCGCTTGGCGATGGAATTGGAAAAGCTGGCCCTGTTTACGGCAGGTCAACAGGATCCCATTTCTCCTGAACAAGTCGAGGCGTTAGTTCCCGCCAGCGCCTACAACAGCTTTCAATTGGCGGGATCCCTGCGCAAAGGGAATCTGGAACAAGCCCTACGCATCTTGACCCATCTGCTGGATCACAACGAGCCGGCCCTGAGGATTCTGGCGGTGTTGGTAGGCCAATTTCGCACCTGGCTATGGGTGCGGCTGCTGCTGGATCAGGGAGAACGGGATCCCAAAGTCATCGCCCAGAAAGCAGAAATCGGGAATCCCAATCGGGTTTACTTTCTGCAAAAAGAGGTGGGATCCCTGAAGACCACAGCTTTACTGAAAGCAATGCAGCAGCTTTTGCAATTGGAATACAACCTCAAGCAAGGACAGCCGGAACGAGATGCCTTTCAAGAAGCGCTGATCCAAATCGTGGCTATATTGGGTGAAGGCCGAGCTCAGAGCAAGTAGAGCAGAATAAACAGCACAACCCAAACCCCATCCACAAAGTGCCAGTAGATCTCGGCAGCTTCGACGCCAAAATGATGTTGGGCGCTGTAGTGGCCGGGTTTAAAGGAGCGCCAGAGCACTGCCAGAATAAACAGCAACCCTGCCATCACGTGGAGACCATGAAACCCCGTTAAAACATAGAAGGTGCTGGCAAACAAATTGGTGGTGAGGCCAAACTCCAGGTTGCTGTACTCATAGAGTTGCCCTGCCAGGAAAACCGCCCCCATCAGCGCTGTGAGGGCAAACCACAGCCGCAGACCCCTGACATCATCGGCCTTGATGGCCGACCCAGCTTTGTGAATGACGAAGCTGCTGGAGAGCAAGATCACCGTGTTGATCCCAGGCAAAAGCAATTCCCGCTCTGGGGTTCCCTCCGGCGGCCACACCGGGGCGGTGAGGCTATAGGCCAGGTAGGCCATGAACAGCCCTAGGAAAAGACAGCCTTCTGCCACCAAAAACATCAAGATGCCAAAGACGCGATGATCTGGGTGCTCAGCATGGGCAGTGTGGGCCCTTGAGTGGCCAACCATCAGCGTTTCAGAGGCGAGGGATCCTTGCATATTCCTTTCCACCTAAATTCCTGAATTCCTGAGACTTCTTGAGGCTGTACAAGCAGCCCAGCCAAGACTGGAATACCCAGTGAGCAGGGGATCAGCCGCCCACCGGGCATCCGGCCTGCTAAGAAGAAGTAGGCTCCGCTTCTGCCAGCGCCAGCTCCCGCAAGCTCTGCAACTGAGCAGCAAAGTAGTCCAGCGTCTCTTTGCTGTGCAAGCCGTAGTCGTAGGGGCCAGTTAGCAGAATGGGATCCCCATAAAAGTTGTGATGGGGCGGGGGAGAAGAAGTTGTCCACTCCAGTGTCAGGGCCTGCCAAGGATTATCCCCAGCTTTTGGCCCGGCCACCCAGGAGTAGATGGCGTTAACCAAAAAGGGCAGGGTGGAAATGGCCAGAACAAAGGCCCCCACCGAGCTGATCCAGTTGAGGTCGGCAAATTGGGGATCGTACTGGGCCACCCGGCGGGGCATCCCCATCAGGCCCAGCTTGTGCATCGGCAAGAAGCACATGTTAAGGCCGACAAAGGTCAACACAAAGTGCACCCGCCCCCAAAACTCGTTCAGCAGCCGCCCCGTCATCTTGGGGAACCAGTGGTAGATGCCGGCATAGATCCCAAAGACGCTGCCGCCAAACAACACGTAGTGTAGGTGGGCCACCACAAAGTAGGTGTCGTGAACGTGGATATCCAGAGGCACCGAGGCGAGGATAATCCCGCCCAAGCCGCCGATCACAAACATCGAGACAAAACCCATGCCAAACAGCATGGCCGAGCGGAAGTGGATCTTGCCGCCCCACAAAGTGGCCAGCCAGCTAAACACCTTGATCCCAGTGGGAACGGCAATGGCCATGGTGGCGATCATGAAGAACACCCGCATCCAGTCAGGGGTGCCACTGGTGAACATGTGGTGAGCCCAGACGATCAACCCCAAAAAGCAGATGGCCAAGCTGGAGTAGGCGATGGCCTTGTAGGCAAAGATGGGCTTGCGGGCATGCACCGGCAAAATCTCGGAGATCATGCCAAAGACCGGCAAGATCATGATGTAAACCGCCGGGTGGGAGTAGAACCAGAACATGTGCTGGTACACCACCGGATCCCCGCCGCCGCTGGGGTTGAAAAAGGCCGTGCCCGCCAACAGGTCAAAGCTAAGCAAAATCAATGCACCGGCCAAAACCGGTGTTGCAATGAGGGTGAGAACAGAGGCTGCCAGCATGGCCCAGCAAAACAGGGGCATGTCTTCCATCTTCATGCCGGGCATGCGCATCTTCAGAATGGTGGTGATGAAGTTCACGGCTGCCAGGATGGAAGAGGTTCCTGCCAACAAAATGCTCAGGATCCAGAGTTCTTCCCCCACCTTGCCGCTGATCAAGCTGAGGGGGGGGTAGGAAGTCCAGCCGGCAGCCGGAGCCTCTATGAACAGGCTGGCCAAAAGCAGGATCCCTGTGGGCGGAACCAGCCAAAAGGCCACTGCATTCAGCTTGGGGAAGGCCATATCCCGCGCCCCGATCATCAGCGGTACCAGGTAGTTGCCAAAGCCCCCCACCAAAGCAGGCACGATCCACAAAAAGATCATGATCGTGGCGTGCAGGGTAAAGGCACCGTTGTACCGCTCAAAGCCGAGAAAGTCGGCCTCTGGAGTAGCCAGCTCTGCCCGTACTGCCGTCGCCAGCGCCCCTCCCACCAAGTAGAAGAAAAAGGTGGTCACCAAGTACTGGATCCCGATGACCTTGTGATCGGTGGAGAAGGTAAAGAAGCGCCACCAAGGCTCAGCAGGAAGTTCAAGTTCAACCTTCGGTGCAGCAACAAGTCTTGGGCTGTCTTGCAGCTGGGTCATTGCACAAAAGCTCCTATATCGCGTTGGCAGAATGTTGTTCCCACAAGCGCAGGCCAAAGGGGCGTCAGGGATCCCGGCTAGCCTGCGGAAGGAAGGGATCCAGAATGGGACTGGAGAGACTTCAAATCTGAGGGGGAGACGCCCAAACGCTGGTGGTGGACATGGGCAAAGGCAGACTCGGCCTCAGGGGAGCCTGGCCGAGGAGAGGGATGGACTGGCGAGAAATCTGAAACGAGGGCCAAGGTGCTGCCCTCGCCACGGGCGGCCAAAACTTGCTCCTGCTGCCACTGCTCAAAAACTTCCGGCGTATCCACAAACAATTGCCCTGCCATCACCCCATGATAGGGGCCGCACAGCTCTGCGCAGATGATGGGGTACTGCCCCAGTTGGGTAGGCACAAACTCCAGGTGGGTCTCTCGGCCCGGGATCACATCCTGCTTCAGGCGAAATTGCGGTACCCAGAAGGCATGGTTCACATCCAGAGCCGTCATATCCAAGCGCACCCGCTTGTTCAGAGGAAGGTGCAGCTCGCTGGCCACCAGGCCGGAATCCGGGTAGGTGAACATCCAAGCATATTGCATGCCCTGCACTTGGACGACCAGATCCGGCCGGCCCATCTCCTTCCCGGGTAGCACCGCAGGCGTGTAGGCGTAGCCGGGATCCCCCGCCTCAGCTTCGTGGGAAGCCTCCATCGCCATGGTCGCGGCCATGGTCGCGTGGATATGGCCGCCGACATGAGCACCCCCGTAAACAGCTTGATAGACATCTAGGCTGGCCAAGCCCAACCAAAGAATGATCACCGCCGGCACCGCCGTCCACACGATCTCCAGCAGCACATTGCCGTGGCTGGGATCCCCGTCGCCTTTGTCGCCTCGCCGCTTGCGGTAGCGGACAATACAGTAGAGAAGTACACCCTGTACCACCAAAAAGATCCCTGTGGCAATGGTTATGGTGCTGTTAAAGAGGCTGTCGAACAAGGGGGCTGATTCGGCAGCAGATTCGGGAAGCAGATGGTGGTTTTGCCCGTACCAAAGGCTGGCAAGGGTCAGGAGGATCCCCATAGCCACCAAGATGATGTTGCTCAGCGCACTCACGACTGCTTTTCCCCAATACAAAGAGCGTCCATCCTAGCAGATAATCTGCTCACAGCGTCTGCAAACTACCTTGCTCAACTTAATCCGTCGTTTTTTACTGTTGCCGTTTTTTATTTTTGTTTGCATTGTTTACGGAGTTTACAAAGTTTTCCGATTGTAGAGTCTGCTTCGCTGCGCACGGCTTCTCCACTAGTATCAGATAGTAGTCTGCGGGAGAGAGAAACCCTGCAGGCTTATGGATCTCTTCAGGATCTTTCAGGGTGAGCAGTGACGAGGCGGAGCTTTGGTTCCGAGATTTTCGGCAGACCTGTGTAAGGGCGGTACCACATTGAAGGCTGGCTCTGGTTGAGGGTCATCTCTCCAAGCTGAGATTTTTGCTGGCTGTAGACTGAGGTAGGGTGGGATAACCCCGCAATTGGGCTGGTTTGGACAGGTTTTCTCTCTTTAATCTCTGCTTCTGTTTAATCTCTGCTTCGCTTTCCCCAATGTCTTCTCCCCATTCACTGGCGACCTTGCTATCTGATCCAGGGGATCCCTTGCCGATCCAGACTCCATCAACGGTCTCGGAATTGGCCGGAATCTTAAAGGAGTGCCAAGGGCGGAAAGTGCTGCCGCTGGGGCAGGGGAGCAAGTGGGGCTGGGCCCACTCTGTGGAGCCGGTGGATTTGGTTCTCAGCACGCGCGGCTTACGCCGGCTCATCGACCATGCAGCCGCCGATCTCACCGTTACGGTGGAAGCCGGTATGACTTTGGCGGAACTGCAACCCATTTTGGCGGAGCGAGGGCAATGGTGGCCGGTGGATCCCCTCTATCCGGAGCGGGCTACCCTGGGGGGCATTATCGCCACTGCCGATACGGGTTCTCTGCGCTGGCGTTACGGCGGGATCCGCGACTTGCTGCTGGGCATAGCCTGGGTGCGGGCGGATGGGGAAGTGGCCAAAGCGGGCGGGCGGGTTGTCAAGAATGTTGCTGGCTATGACCTGATGAAGCTGTTCACCGGATCCTTGGGCAGCTTGGGAATTTTGACCCAGGTGAGCCTGCGGCTTTACCCCTTGCCGGCAGCTCAGTCTGCTTTGCTGGCTACAGGATCCCTGCCGGAGCTGGAGGTTTTGTGTCGGCAGGTGCTGACCGGCCCGGTTAACCCTGTGGGGGTGGATCTCTGGCTAAGGGCAGAGGGATCCCAAGTTTGGCTCAGCTTTCACGGCTCGGAGCGGGCGATTGCCCAGCAGATGGCCCAAACGCGGCGGCTGGCCCCTGCAGGGCTGACTTTGCAGGAAGTGAATCCCGACTCTCTGCCCCTGCCTCAACCCGGCTCAGGGGCGGTGCTGGCCAAGTTCGGGTGCCTGCCCAGTCAGAGCTTGGCAACACTGGAGCAGTTTCAAACCCTGTTTCCTGGAGCTCAGGTGCAACTGCACCGAGGCTGTGGGCTAGGACGGGCTTGGCTGGTTCAGCCAGAAGTGGGATCCCTAATGCAACTGCAACGCTACCTCAAGTCCGCAGGCGGATTTCTCCTGCTTCTGGAGGCTCCGCCGGCTCTGAAGAAGGCTCTTGCCCATGACTTTGGCCCGGCTGCCAGCCTAATGCGCAAGCTGAAGCAGCAATTTGACCCTGCCGGCACCTTCAGCCCCAGCTTGATATAGGCACTGCCCCTGTCACCGCTCCTTCCCCGGGATCCCTCTGGCCAAACGTCTTGTTCCGGTGCATGATAGATCTATAAGAAATTGAAACATTTCTTAACATCATTTCTCAGTATCTCAGCGTCAAAGCTAGGAGAGGGATCAGCATGAGCATCGAGTGGCAGCGGATACTCCGCGTTGGGGTGGGCTTTTGCCTTGGGCTGTTGATTGCGGTGGGCGGGGGATCCCTGACCTGGGCGCAACCTGCCCTGCCGGTGGTGCCGATGGAGTTGCCCCAGCCGCCTGTGCCGGTCTTGGACTTAGCGGATCAGTTGACCAGCAATCAGGAAGCTCAACTGGCCCAGCATCTGAACAAGTTAGAGCAAGACACCGGCTGGAAGCTGCGGGTGCTGACTCAGTTCGACCAAACACCGGGTCGTCAGGTGAAGGAATACTGGGGCTTGAATGAGCGCAGCGTTCTGATGGTGGCGGATCCCAGGGGGGGCAACTTACTGGCGTTTAATGTGGGGGATGCTGTGCGCGAGATCTTGCCACGTACCTTTTGGATTGAGCTGCAATCTCGCTTTGGCAACCAATTCTATGTGCGGGAGCACGGCACCCAACGCGCCATCCTGGAGACCGTTGATGTCTTGGATCGCTGCTTTCATCAGGGGGGCTGCCGTGTGGTGCCCGGCCTGCCTCAAGAGCAGTGGATCCTAACGCTGGTGACCTCGATTTTGGGCGGGATTGTCTTCGGGTTTGCCGGCAAGCCCCGCCATGCGGAGGAGCTGTTTAACTGGCGTTGGGCCTTGCTCATTTCTCCCCTGTGGTTCATTCTGTTCGGGGCCTTCGGTATCGGGCCGGTGGTCACACGCACGCAGGATTGGATCCCGGTGTTGCGCAACGTCTTGGGGTTTCTGGCAGGGGCTTTGGTGATCTACCTGGCTCCCATTGCTCGCCCGGCAGTGGATCAGCAGTAGCTGACTCGTGAAGTCGGCTGGGCGTCCTTCCCTGCGAGCCCCAGTTCGCAGGGGACAAATGCTAGAATCGGTGAGCAGAAATTGCTGATGTAGCTCAGTTGGTAGAGCACTCGACTTGTAATCGAGCGGTCGTCAGTTCGAATCTGACCATCAGCTTCTGGTGCCATGGAACTTGGCTCTGCCGTCTCCTCTCGTTGAAGCCGAACTCAGCTTCTACACTGGTGGTTAGATTGGCATTAGCGGGAGCCCTGGGCCTTACCGGCAAAAGGCCAAGGCCGTTCCCTGCTCAGTTTGGCATACCTACTCAGCCGATTGGATTGTTCTCCTGATTCTCCTTGGATGTCTATGTCCGGTCTCCCAGCCGCTACGGTTCGTCGATTGCAAAAGCTGCCCCAGGTGCCCTCGGTGTGGGAAGGGGATCGTCACAAGCTCTCAGGATCGCCACCCATGGGATCCCAAACGGAAGGGGAGTGCATTCTTTGGGTAGATGGCGTTCAGGGCGTGGTACGGGCCATGGAAGTGGTGCCCGCCGATTCTGGCTTTGAGCCGATGGTGCGAACCTTGATTGTGGCCATGGAGCGGCCCCATGCTGCCTCACCTGCTCGCCCCCAGAAGATCATCGTGCGGGATCGAGAGGTGCAATTTTTCTTGCGCGGCATCCTGCACGAGCTGGACATCAAGGTGGAATGCCAGCCGGAATTGCCTCTAATCGATGAGATCCTGCAGAGCTTTGAAGAGGCCAACGAACGGGTCCCTCCCCCTCTGCCGGAACACTATGTTGAGTTGCTGGCCGGCAAAGCCCTTACCCTCTGGCGAGATGCCCCCTGGGATTACCTAGAGGATCACCAAATCTTGGCCATCGACCTAGATCACTGGGACATCCAAACCCTTTATGTCTCGGTGATGGGGCGGTTGGGCATGGAGTATGGGGTGCTTTTTTATCGCTCGCTGCCCTCTCTTAAACAGTTTCGCCAGGATGCGGCCCAGCCGGCCACTCCCGAAGAAATGGAGGAGGCTTTCCTCAGGCAAGATTGTCTCTATCTCACCTTCCAAGCTGGCAATCCTGAACTCAACGAACTGCCGGATCTGGACTTGGCAGAGTTGGATCCCGAGGAAATTGAGCCGAACTTCGGCACCATTCACCCCCTGGAAGGCTTGCGCGTGACTTTGCAGGAGGATGAGGCGGCGGCCTTATCGGTGGCCTTGGAAGCCTTGCATCGCTTCTTCAAGCAGTACCACCGCAAGCTGGAAGATGACTTTCGACCCTATCAAGGCCGGTACCGCATTCCCAACCCCCAAGAGAAGGGAGCAACCCTTTCGGTGCAGGTGCGCACTCTGCCGGACGTGGCTGAAGAGCTGCTGGAGCTGGAAGGGGAGGAGGAAGAACCTGCCCAAACCCTGCTGCGGGATGATTTGGTGCCGGAAGGGGCGCAGATAGGTCTGGGGGTCTTGCCGTGGACAACGGTGGAAATGCTGCGGCGCACGGGGCAATGGCATCCTCTCCCCCAAAGCAAGCTGGTGAAAAATGGAGAAGGGCTGCCGGTGGTGATTGTGCGCACCTCTCGATCAAAAGCAAAGCAGCTCATCGAGAATTTGCGTGGGGAAGGTGGGCCGCAAGGCGTTTGTTTCAACACAGGGGTGGATCCCTTCGATGGCGATCGCTACGACTTGGAAATTGTGCAAACGGGCAATCGCGATCTGCACCTGTTTGGAGAGTTTCCCGAAGATGATCCCGTTCACTCCGTGGCTCGCAAGCGCTGGGAGCGGCGTTGCCGGGATACGGGTGGCTATTGCGGCTTGGTGGTGGCGATGGGGGTGAATTCTACGCGCCCAGAGCTGCAAGTGCGCCACATTCTGGCCTTGTTTGAGATGCAGGCTTTGAACCCAACGGGACTGGGACTGGGGCCGATGGTGCGAATTAGCCGACAATTGCACTTGCCTTGACCGTCCAGATGTTGTTCAGATATAAGGATCTCAACAAGCCGGAAGCTGCCCAAAAGAGGCAGGATAATGCAGCTAAGGGATCCTTAGACATCCTTAGACAACAGAGGCACTGCAGATGACCCCCACTGAGCGTGCCCAGTGGTTGAAAGAGCAGACCTTGTTTCAAAGTTTGGCGCCGGAGAGTTTGGCCCCTCTGGCCGAGCAAATGCAAGAGCACCCTTTTCGCCAGGGGGAGACTTTGGCGGTGGCCGGAACCCTGCCGGATGGGATCCAGATTTTGCTGGAAGGGCGCTGGGAAGAACGGGATCCCCATTCTGAGGATCCGGTCGGCCTGCTGCCCGGCTCGGTGGTGCATCTGGCGGAGGTACTGGCAGAGCAACCCCTTCGTCGCCATTTGCTGGCTGCTTCTGATGGGATCCGGGGTTGGATCCCGGCTGCTGCTGTGCGCCGCTGGGTGACTGAGCAGTCTGGGGAGTTGGCAGGGGCTTTGGCCGAGATGCAAGACCGCCTCAGCTATGAGCAGGAACGGCAGGTGGCTTTGCGCCCCTACTTGGTGCCCAAGGTGGAGCGAGGCATCGTCGGCTCCAGCCGCTACGCGGTGCGCCTGCGTCAGCAGATCAAAGAAGCGGCCCGCAGCTCTGCTCCGGTGCTGATCTTCGGAGAACCCGGACTGGAAAAAGATAACGTCGCCGCCCTGATTCATTTTGGATCCCCGCGGCGGCGCCAGCCCATGATTAAGGTGGATTGCAGCGCCCTGCAGGCCAGTGGTGCCGATTTGTTCGGGCGGGCAGGGGGCAAGCCGGGGTTATTGGAGTGGCTGGGAGAGGGCACGCTGCTGCTGAACAACATCCAAGAGCTGCCCGCCGAGCTGATGCCCAAGCTGCTGCGCCTGCTGGAGACGGGATCCTACACGCCTGTGCAGCGGGGGGAAGGGGATGCGGTTGAGGAGCGTCCCTGTCGCTGTCGCCTGCTGATGGTGTCGGAACGGGCCATCCCCGCTCTTGATCCTTGGGTGATGGCCGTCAAAGTGCCGCCGCTGCGAGTGCGCAAGGCCGATATCAAAGCCATGGCCGACTATTTTCTCAGCCTCTACAGCCGCCGACGTGGGATCCCCAAGCCCAAGCTCTCTCCGGAAGCGTTGCGCCGCTTACAGAGCTACGACTTTCCCGGCAACTCCCGGGAGCTGCGCAGTTTGATCGAGCGGGCGGTGGTGCAGGCTGCAGGGGCACGAGTGCTCAGCGAAGAGGTGTTTTGGGTGTCCCAGCCTCGCGGCAAGCGGTTTCGCCTGAACCTGCTCAACGCCTATCCCGGCTTGCGTCGCTTTCTGCGCAGCCCTTGGTGGCCGGATCGCCTCAACTACAGCTTGGTGTTGCCCCTCTATACCCTGGTGGTGTTTCTCTTGTTCTGGGGGCCTCAGGATCGCGCCCACAACGTGGGGTTAAATCTTTTCTGGGCCTGGTGGTGGCCGCTGGTGCTGCTGGTGTTTCCCTTCTTGGGACGGGTGTGGTGTGCGGTGTGCCCCTTTATGATCTACGGGGAATTGGTTCAGAGGCTGTCTTTACGCATGTGGCCGCGGCAGTTGGGGAAATGGCCGCGACAGCAGGCGGAGCGCTGGGGAGGTTGGGCGCTGTTTGCCGGGTTTGCTCTGATTTTCCTGTGGGAGGAGATCTGGGATCTGCCCAATACGGCTTACCTGTCGGGGTGGCTGCTGCTGCTGATTACCGGTGGGGCAGTGGTATGCTCGCTGGTGTTTGAGCGGCGTTTTTGGTGTCGCTATCTCTGTCCGATTGGGGGGATGAACGGTCTCTACGCTAAGCTCTCGATGACAGAGCTGCGGGCTCAGCAAGGCACCTGTTCGGCAGAGTGCACCACCTACCAGTGCTACAAGGGTGGGCCGGAGAAGGGCGAAGGCATGGCGACAGGAGGCTGCCCCCTCTATTCTCATCCGGCGCAACTGCAAGACAACAAAGATTGCGTGCTCTGCATGACTTGCCTCAAAGCCTGTCCCCATCGCTCGGTGGAGTTTAACCTGCGCCCGCCCGGGATCGAGCTGTGGACTACCCATACGCCCCGCGCCGCCGAAATTGCCTTGCTGCTGTTGCTGTTGGGGGGCATTTACCTACACTGTCTGCCACGGTTGGCAGAACAGATGGCGCAATGGGGTCTGAGCTGGGATCTGAATGGGTTTTGGCCCCATCTGGGGGCTGCTTTGCTGGCTTTGAGTGTTCCCAGCCTTGTGCCCTTGGCAGCTTGGGGCTTGGCCTGGCTGTGGCATAGGCTGGGCCAGGGGGCACGGCCCCGTCGGTTTGCGGAGATGATCTACGGCTATCTGCCTTTGGTTTTGGGGGGAACTTTGGCTTTCTACTGGCCGCTATTTTTAACAGAGGCAGGTCAGGTGCTGCCGGTAACCTGGGCAACTTTCTCCCAGGCGGGATCCCCTCTTCCCATCCTCTGGCAGGCTCACCCGGCGGTGATCCGGTTTCTCCAGGGATCCACGCTGCTTTTGGCTTTGCTCCTCTCCTGGACGCTCACCGGCAAAATTGCCCGCCAAAGCTTGCAGTGGCCCTACCATCTGGGCGCGCTGGTGCTGGTGGTCAGCTTGTGGCAGGTGCTGGGAATTTGATTTCAACCCATTTTCAACCCATTTCAACGCCAAACGGTAAGGGATCCCAAGTATCCTGCCGCCGCAGGGTAGCTTGTCGCAGCCGGGCCAAGTTGGCCGATCCGGTGCAAAAGGCAACGATGCGCAGCTCCTCGATCACGGCACGGAAGATGTCCACCACTGCCTGCATCTGACCTTGGGAAACGGCGTGTAAAGCGGGGGCGGCTATGCCTACCACATTGGCTCCCAGGCGGATGGCTTTGGCCGCGTCGATGCCATTGCGGATGCCACCGCTGGCCACCAGGGGTAAGTCCGGCAGCAGGCGACGAATTTCCAGCAGGGACAAAGCCGTTGGGATCCCCCAATCCCTAAAGCTGTGGGCGATGCGTTTCTTGAGAGCATCTGTTTGGCGATGGGCCTCCACCTCGCTCCAACTGGTGCCGCCCGCCCCCGCCACATCCAGGGCCGCCACGCCGCATTCGGCCAGCCGCTGGGCTACCTTGGCACTGAGGCCATTGCCCACTTCCTTCACCACCACGGGCACCGGTAACTGCGCCACCAACTGTTCGATGCGGCCATACAATCCACGCCAGTCGGGATCCCCTTGGGGTTGAACCGCCTCCTGGAGAGGATTGAGGTGCAAAATCAATGCATCCGCCTCGATCATCTCCACCGCCCGTCGCGCCTGCTCCACCCCATAACCGTAGTTGAGCTGAACGGCACCCAGGTTGGCCAGCAGCAAAATATTCGGGGCCACTTGGCGCACCTGGTAAGTCCGGGCCAGCTCTGGATGTTCCAAAGCTGCCCGCTGGGATCCCACCCCCATGGCAATGCCCAACTGTTGGGCGGCGGCGGCCAGTTGTCGGTTCAACTCACGGGCAGCCTTTGTTCCCCCCGTCATGCTGCTGATGAGCAGGGGTGCCTGTAGGCGTTTTCCCAAGAACTCGCAGCTCAGGTCGATCTCCGACAACAGCAGCTCCGGCAACGCCACGTGCTCAAAGAAAAACCGCTCAAAGCCGGTGCGGATCCCTTTGGCAGCCACATCCTGCTGCAGAACAATGTCCAGGTGATCCTGTTTGCGCTCGGAAATGGGGGGGAGAGAATTGGCCATCGCGTCAGCAGTGCAGAGCCCTTTGGTCTTGGTAGAGATTGTCAGTCTACAACGCCGTGCGCTGCCAAAGGCGAACAGCATTGCCCGTTCGCGCTAGCGGGACGGAGTCCAAGGTGACTCGCTATCTACAACGACAGCGGTGCGGTTCCCGTTAGGGTGCCGTAGGCATGGCACTGTCGCGTTAGCGGTGCGGTTCCCGGTAGGGTGCCGGAGGCATAGCACTGTCGCGTCAGCGGTGCGGAGCACTATGATGTGGGCGGGATCCCAACCGGACAGCCATGCAACCCTTGCACATCTTGCTGGCAGAAGGCAACCCTCATCTGCGCAGCTTGCTGTGTTGGCATTTGCAACAGGCCGGACACCAAGTTTGGGCAGCAGAGACCCTTCGCCAGGCAAAGACCCTGCTGCAACAGCAGCCCATTCACCTGCTGATTTTGGATGCGGAGCTGTCCAACCGCGGCGGGCTGCAACTGTGCCAGTGGGCCCATCGCCAATGTGATCTGTTAATTCTGCTACTCTCCCACCGGGGATCCGAGGCGGATATCATCGCCGGCCTGGAGGCAGGAGCGGACGATTACCTCACCAAGCCCTTCAGTATGCAACTGCTGGATGCCCACCTTCTAGCCTTGGCTCGGCGACGACAGCGTCATATCCCCCCTACCTTTCTACAGTACGGGGATCTCAAAATTGACCTGGTGCAACGGCGCGTCGCCTTGGCTGGGGAAGGGATCGACCTCACGCCTCAGGAGTTTAGCCTGCTGATGGTGCTGGTGCAGGCGGATGGGGATCCCGTCTCTCGTCTAGAGCTACTAGAGCGAGCGTGGCCGGATTCCACCGATAACCCTCGCACCGTCGATACCCATATCCTCTCGTTGCGCAAAAAGCTGGAACGGGATCCGCGCCAGCCCAGCTTGATCCACACAGTGCGCAATGTCGGCTACTGCTTCGGTCTCAACCCCCCGCTGCCTCAGGAACAGAAAACTCTGTCAGCCGCTGCAGGCGATTCAGGATCTGGGCCTCAGCGGCAGCGTCGTGGAGTCGCAGCGTCAGGCAAAGCACCTACTAAGGAATAGCTAGTTAACGTCAATTCCGCTAGGCAGAATCGGGATCGCTCAGTTGCAGCAGAGACCGGCGTACCCGCTGCTCCAAGGCCAGGTTGTGATGTCGGCGGCTGACCTGCAAAGCTGCCTGCAAATCCGAAAAAGCTGTTGCTTTATCTCCCATATTCCAGTAGGCCAGCCCTCGTCCGTACAAGCCATACTCGTCGGAGAGGTCAATCCGGTTCATATCCGCTTCCAGGCGAAAGGCCCGCTCGTAGTCGTCCAAAGCAGCTTTGATCTCCCCCAGCGCATAGAGAAGGTTGCCCCTGATGTAGAGAACGTTGGGCTGCTGGGGTTCTCTTTCTAAGCTGCGGCTGAGGTCGGCAATGGCCTCGTCAAAGTAATCACCACAGGCGTAGGTCACCCCCCGCTGGTAGTAGTGGGCTGGGCTGGGATCCCAGTCAATAGCCTGCGACCAATCGGACAAAGCCGCCTCCCAGGTGCCCAGGTAGCTGTGTAAACGGGCCCGCTGGGAATGGGCAAGCGCTGAGGTGGGATCCAAGCGAATGGCTTCATCCAGATGAGCTAGGGCCAAAGGCAGGGATCCCTGTTGCATGAGCAGGTTGGCCAAGCTGAGGTGGTGGGGGACATTGGGGTGTAGGCGCACCAGCTCAGCAAACTCCGCCGTTGCTCCCTGGAGATCCCCCTGAGATTGACGAATCAGCCCGCGATAAAAATAGGGTTCTGGTCGCCGCGGGGCCAACCGGATCGCCTGGCCGAAATCCTCCAGGGCCTGGGGAACTTGGCCGAGGGCAAAGTAGGCTTCTCCCCGCAAAATGTAGGCGTTGGCCAGGCAGGGATCCCGTTGCAGAGCCAAGCTGAGCTGTTCAATAGCCCCCGGCAAATCCCGGTTCAGCCACCGTTCTCGACCACGGTTGTAGGCCAAGATGGCCGGACGGGTAAAGGCAGAGATGGCGGCTGCACCCACCAGGCCCATCACTGCCAAAAGACGATCCTGCCGCCAGCTGGCCATGCTCCCCAGCAACAGGGCAACCGCAATCAAAAGGCGCAAACCGGCAGAGTCGTGGGCTCTGAACATACTGCTCTGCACCGCTGTTACGAACGTATCCTGTTTTTTTAATCTGCTCGCGAGCTTCTCTCTGATTCTGCCCGATTTGGCAGCGAAAAACGCCGAACAGCTCAAGCCCAAAAAGCTCCCGTAGCTCACTTGGATCAAGAGTAGAAAGGGGATCCCCGTGCTCCTCCCAACCCTTTAGGTGTGAGCAGTTGCCCTCCCTCCTGGCCTGCTAACGCGAGAGCATGACTCTAGTCAATAATAAGCTCAACTATACTGAAAATAATGTATAATATGTTCAGTACGGATTACTAC